>NZ_JAUBPO010000033.1:0-62622 GCF_036700785.1 Microcoleus sp. S28C3
CCTGAAGTTTGTTCGCCATATTGGATTTCCTCTACTTTTACCCTAGATTTTAGTGTACCTTCATAGTGAATTGGTATTAGCTAATTAACAGCAGTAAATCGAAAATTTAAAAGCTTACTCATAGTGAGCCGATCGCGCCCCTGCCTTTTCGAGTGATAAAGAGCCTCATCAGCCGCCAGTACGAGCGTTGCTGCATCATTTTCCTGCCCCGGAACAACGCTGGCAATTCCCAAACTAATCGTTACCACAGAATTAGGCAGACCGTCAAATCTCTCCGGCTTAAAAAAAATCTTCAAATCTTTAACTTTCACTCTAATGTGTTCGGCAACAAGCAGAGCGCTCGCCGCATCAGTTTGAGGTAAAATCACAGCAAATTCCTCGCCCCCGTAGCGAGCCGCTACATCAGCAGAACGCTGGAGCGCTCGGCGAATTGTCTGAGCTACCTCTCGCAAACAATCATCTCCAGCTTGATGTCCGTAGGTATCATTATATATTTTGAAAAAATCGATGTCGCACATAATCAAAGATATCGGCGACCCATCGCGAGCCATCTGTTTCCATTCCGCTCGCAAGCAACTGTCAAAATGCCGTCTGTTGCCAATTTGAGTAAGTTCGTCCACATTCACCAAAGCTAGCAGCCTTTCATTTTCTTGCTGCAACTCCTCCCAACCAACAGTCGAGAAACAGTCCTCGCACAAATTTTGCTCTTGAAAATACAGGCGATATAATTTGCAAGATAAGCTACAGTTATTTCCCTCTAATTTGACAAGTCCCATGCTGTTTAACTGATAGGCGATAAAAGGTTCGATGTGAACGCTATTCTTAGCACCGACAACCTGTTGGAAGGCGGATGCCAGTGCCGGCTGCTGTTGAATGGCGATCGACTGATTTTGCAAGTAGTCGCTATAAATTCCGCTGTGAGTAGGAGCTGCTGTTAACAGTTCTGCCAACTCGGCTCGCCCCAGTTCCTCCCCAGGCTCGTCCCGATCGCCCGACTGGGGATTTTGCAGCAAAATTGCCAGGTGATAGAGCGCTAAATGCACTAAATAAGGATGCCCGCCTACCATGTTCATTAATTGCTCGATCGGATAGCTATCGCTCCAGTTCAGTCCGTATCTGCGCGCCAAATCTTGGACTTGTTCAGCAGTGAATTCTGAGAGTTTAATCGGCAGTCCTATATTAAATGGAGATTGATTAAGACTCAAAGCAATATAAATTTCTGTCGAGTGAATGACGACGATGCGGAGTTTTTGCCAAGTGAGAATGTGTCGAGATTGTTCGTACCAAGAACGCAGCAGTGGCAGAAATTCTTGAGCAATATTGGCGCGTTCAAATACTAGGTTTACTTCGTTGAGTACCAAGACAACCGGACTGTCAATTTGTTCGAGCAAATAGTTCTCAAAGTAAAGAGTGCAGCTTACCTTGCTGCCCATATCTTCATCCCAAAATTCATCGAGATTTGGTTCGAGTTTGAGTTGCCGAGCGACATTGACACAAAGCCAGCGCAAAAATTTATCTAAACTACCAAAAACCGCTGCGTCGGCTTGCTGAAAGTCTACATTTACTGTGCGGTATCCACGCTCGGCTGCCGCGTGAATTATGCGCAGCATCAGCGAACTTTTGCCCATTTTTCTGGGACCTTTAATGCGAATCAGGCTCCCTGGCTTGGTAATTTCTGCGCAAGCTCGGGCTTCGGCGGGCGATCGATCGATATAAAATGCAGAGTCAATCGGTATGGGGCCGCCGGGAAATTCTAGGTCTGCAACCGTTTGGATTAAGTTCGGTGATTTTTGGATTCCTGCCATAGTCCTTCCGCGAGGCGATACGCTGACTGTATCTTACCTTTGTCAGCTTAGGGGGGTAGACTAGCGGTGTGTCCCAGCTCGATCGAGAATCCTACAAAATCTAAGTTTTTAACGACTTCCCACGACTGACTTTGCTATAGTAGTGTGACTTTACCCAATCTCAAACCCTGCTTCAACACTTCTGCAGACCGACAAAAATTCGACGGCGGCCCAGACGCCATGATTCTTGGCCATTACCTGAAAAATAATTCGTCGGTCGTCGATGTCGCGCAGGCTTCGTCCCCATCAAAGGAGGAACAATCATTGTCACGTCGCTACCTGTTTACCTCTGAATCCGTCACTGAAGGCCATCCCGATAAAATCTGCGATCAAATTTCAGATACGATTTTAGACGCCTTACTGACTGAAGACCCCAAAAGCCGCGTCGCAGCCGAAGTAGTCGTCAACACCGGCTTGATGCTGCTGACGGGCGAAATTACCACTAAAGCTCAGGTAAATTACATAGAATTAGCCCGGAAAAAAATAGCCGATATTGGCTACATCCACGCTGACAACGGCTTTTCTGCCAATAGTTGCTCAGTCTTGGTAGCTCTTGATTCTCAGTCTCCCGATATTGCTCAAGGGGTGAATACAGCCCACGAAAGCCGGGAACAATCTAGCGAAGAGGAATTAGACGCCATTGGAGCCGGCGACCAAGGCTTGATGTTCGGCTTTGCTTGCAACGAAACGCCGGAATTGATGCCTCTGCCGATCAGTTTAGCGCACCGGATTTGCCGTCAACTGGCAGCAGTCCGCAAAACCGGTCAGTTATCTTACCTGCGTCCCGACGGCAAAAGCCAAGTTACGGTGATTTACGAGGACGGCAAACCCGTTGGCATAGATACGATTTTAATTTCTACCCAGCACACCGAAACGATCGGCGACCTCACAGAAACAGCCGAAGTTCAAGCCAAGATCAAACAAGACCTTTGGGCTGCTGTTGTCCAACCCGTGTTTGCCGATATTAGCGTGAAGCCGGATGCAGAAACTCGCTTCCTTGTCAACCCCACCGGCAAATTTGTGGTCGGCGGGCCTCAAGGGGATTCCGGTTTGACGGGCCGCAAAATTATTGTGGATACCTACGGCGGCTATTCCCGCCACGGCGGCGGCGCTTTTTCTGGGAAAGACCCCACCAAGGTAGACCGCAGCGCGGCTTATGCTTGTCGCTACGTTGCTAAAAATATCGTAGCTGCTGGTTTGGCACAAAAGTGCGAAGTGCAGTTGAGTTATGCGATCGGCGTTGCGCGGCCTGTTAGCATGATGATCGAAACTTTTGGCACTGGAAAAGTTGATGACGATCGCCTTTTGGAAGTTGTGAAGCAACATTTTGAACTGCGTCCTGCGGGAATCATTCAGGCATTTAACTTGCAGAATTTGCCTGCTGAAAGAGGCGGCCGTTTCTATCAAGATGTAGCAGCTTACGGTCACTTCGGACGCACTGATTTAGATTTGCCTTGGGAGGAAACTGATAAGGCGGAACTATTGAAAGAAGCTTTGAGCCAGAAGCTGTCGGGAGTAGCTGGATAGTACAATTTTGGGGTGCGCACTGCGCACCTTATCCATAATAATATCGGGTGCTACGAATCAAGATAGGGTGTGCACCGCGCACCTTATCTATAAATAATATCGGGTGTGCACCGCGCACCTTATCTATAAATAATATCGGGTGCTACAAATTAATAACGTAGCGTGCGCACTGCGCACCTTACAACAAAAATAGAATAAATAAATGCCATTTTTTACACCTTTCCAATCAGCAATTCGCAGTTTTGCTTCTTCGATCCAACAGCGGTTGGCGACGACTGGATTTTCTGCACCAAATCCAGCAACGCTGCCAAGTTCGTTTGCGACTAACAATCCTGGTGGAATTCGCGGCGTTTGGATACCCACCACTGACTGCAAAGTTCTCACATCAAAAGAGCGAATTGCTGAGGCAATGGACTTTCTCGCCGATACGGGATTTAATACGGTTTTTCCTATAATTTGGAGCCAGGGTTATACGGCTTATCCTTCTCAGATTATGCGAGAAAACTTTGGGGTGGAAATTGACTCGCGCTATCAAGGTCGCGACCCCTTAGCAGAAATATGCGTTGAGGCAAAAAGAGTTGGTTTAAAAGTGATTCCTTGTTTTGAATACGGATTTGTGAGTTCTTACAATCGCAAGGGCGGTCATTTGCTGGCGAAAAAACCTGAGTGGGCCGCCCGTGATTCCAGCGGCAATTTACTTAAGAAAAATAACTTTGACTGGATGAATTCTCTTGACCCGGAAGTGCAAAATTTTGTGCTGGGGTTGATGCTAGAAGTTGCTAAAAATTATCCGGTAAACGGCGTTCAAGGAGACGATCGCATTGCGTTTCCCGTAGAAGGCGGTTACGACGAAAAAACGGTTAAACGCTATCGAGAAGAGTGCGGTAAAGCAGCGCCGTCGAATTGTAAAGACAAACATTGGCTGCAATGGCGCGCTGATATTATTACTAAGTTTGTGGCTCGTTTACACCGAGAAGTAAAAGCTATTAATCCTGATTTGTTGCTGTCGATGTCGCCGAGTCCTTATGAGTGGGGACTGGAGGAATATTTGCAAGATTCTAAAGCTTGGGTTGACCAAAACTTGGTCGATTTGCTTCACCCGCAGTTTTATCGCCGCGATTTTAACGCTTACAAACAATTGGTAGATAAACTGATCGAGAGACAGCTTAGCGGGCAGCAAGTAAAGTGCGTGTCGCCCGGGATTTTGTTGACGAATCGAGGCAGCAAATATAGCATAACTCCCGAGCTGTTGTTGCAAGTAATTGCTTACAACCGCTCTCGCGGCATTCAAGGAGAAGTGATGTTTTTTTACGAAGGTTTGCGAGATAACGATAACGCTTTGGCTGAGGTTTTGAAAAAAGGGCCCTATGCTCGTTGAGAGATTGTCCCGCAATCAAGCTGTTTCCGGTTGGCTGCGGTCAACCGCGCCGATCGCTATTTCAAACCAACGAGCTATAAAATGATATAGCAGAGTTAGGCTATCTAACAACCCAGCGAGGCCAAGCAGCAAGCGCTACTAATTGTCAAGCCGATCGCCCAAAAAAACCCGATAATTAATAATTGGGGAGTTGCAAAAATAGTGGCATAAGACATATTTTAGAAGTGGTGCAAGCTTTTTTGAGAAGTAGCGTTTTGTAGACGCTATATTATTTTTTATACACACAATTTAAAATAGCAATCTCAAGCGCTCGCTAAAATATTAGGTAAATCAATGAACGCCGCAGCAACCCTCATCCAACAGCTACCCGATCTCAGCGATGCTCAATTCAATCAAAAATATTTGAAACAAAAAGAAGGGATGCGCACCTTGGCGACAATATTGCCACAAGTAGAAGAGCAAAGTCTGGCTTTGCGGGCAGTAAAATTAGCCCTAAAAGTAAATTTAAAACTCGGCTCCAAGCTAGCAGGAACGGTAAAGCCAGAATTTCAAACATCCACAATAAAATTAATCCAAAAAATCCCAACTTCGCCGCTGCTCAAAATTAAACTGCTGGCCCTAACAAGTTCGGATCTGGCAATTCCGATGCTGGTGGCAACATTGAACCACAAAGAAAGTGCAGTGCGCCTTCATGGCATTCGGGCGATCGGCAAAATCGGCTCCGAAGCAGCAGTAATTGAATTAGCCCGATCGCTCGAATCCGAAGATTCCCAAGTGCAAGCTTGGGCGGCTTGGGCTTTAGGAGAAATCAACTCGAAACCAGCAGCCTCCGCACTGCTCAAAGCCCTCAACCACAAAGCCTCCGGGGTGCGCGTCTGGGCTGTTTGGGCTTTGGGCAAAATTCACCCCAAAACGGCCGTCCCCGCGCTGCTCAAAGCCCTCAAACACCAAGACTCCGAAGTGCGCTGGCGGGCGGCGGTCAACTGCGGGAAAATCGGCGTTTCTGAGGTAGTTCCCGGGCTAATAAATGCCCTCAGAGACTCGAATCACATCGTCCGCGCTAGGGCCGCGACGGCTTTGGGGAAAATCGGCAATTGTGAGGCAGTACCCAGCTTAGTAGAATTGCTCCACGACGATCCCGACTCCTATGCAGTTTCTTTGAGGGCCGCCGAGGCCTTGGGACAAATCGGCACGGAAACGGCTGTGGCCGGCCTGCTGGAAGCCCTCAACCATGACGACTCAGACGTGCGCGGCAGTGCAGTTTCTGCCTTGGGGGAAATCAGCAGCGAGGTGGCTGTGGTGGCGGTAATGCGATCGCTCTCGGATCGAGACATTTTCGTGCGCGGCAGGGCGGCGGTTGCCCTGGGGAACATCAGTACAGCCGGAGATGCTAACTTGCAAAAAATGGTGACAGCGGGACTGGCGATCGCAATTGGCGACAGCGAATCTTATGTCCGGTGGAGAGTTGCTGCTGCTTTGGGGCAAATTGGGACAGAGGAAGCTGTGGCAGGTTTGGTGCGGCTGCTGGGGGACGAAACCTCTGGAGTGCGTCACAATGCTGTTAAATCCCTGGGTCAAATTGGCTCGACGGCGGCTATTTTGGCTCTGGAAACAGCTTTAAATCGCGAATTTGCTGACGTTCGCGCCCTGGCTGCCCAATACTTGGCCGATGCCAGCACTGAGGCAGAAACAGTTGATTTTGAACCATCAATTGCCGCAGATTTATCGGATCGAAAATTGCCGAAAATCCTGATTGCTTCGCAAGCAGAAGCCAGCGAATACAGTGTCGATCGCGCTGTGGGGCGCGAGATCGAATACCTGATCTCGATCGGCAGTCCGGGCGTAGCAGATCCCAGAAATTTTCACAAAGTCCCGAACCGACTGCGGCTGGAATTTAACGACCTCGACACCCCCGTTGACGACCCCGATCAAATCTTGCCTACCCTTGAGGATGTACTGAAAATTATTGACTTCGCCGTCAAAATGTCGTCGCAGGGAGGCAGTTTGCTCATCTGCTGCCAAAGTGGAATCAGCCGTTCAACTGCCACAGCTTTGATTGTTTGTGCTGCGCTGTTGGGTCGCGGCAAAGAACGGGAAGCTTGGGCCGTTGTGCTCGCCGCCAGACCCCAGGCTAAGCCGAACCGCTGGATGGTGCACTTGGCGGATGAAGCTTTGGGTAGAGACGGTAAGCTAGCACTGGCGATCGAATTGACCGCTGCCACTCCAGAACTCGCAATTGCCAACAGTTGACTCGCAGAAACCGGGTTTCTTTTCGTAAGCCCTACAGTTATACTCTACTAACGAGACTTCACCTCAGACTTGTCTTTGCGGGGCAACGATGCCAAAAGCCGATCGCCAGGGTGCAAAAGTTCTATCGGCTGCTGCATTTATGACATTCTGTGCTACAAAGTCGTCGGATGCTCAACAAAAACCGTCAAGCAATCGTCGCATTGCTGGCAGCAAAACTCCAAAGCTGAGGAATCGGGTGCATTGTCAACAGACAATATCAGGTTGGGGGAGCTCACAGGCAAAACGCATCAGACAGAATTTTCTGGCTGTAATATTCCACGCGGGGATAATTCACTGCCGGGATAAATTTTTATTTATTTTGCCTGCTGCAGACTTTTACGAGTCGAAAAAGTAATTTGGCAACAGCCATCAACAGCCTAATTATCTATTAGACATCAACCGAATTTAAGTTTTTCCTCGGACTCGACAAGAGTTTTAGATACTTTTTCGCCGATGCCTACTAGAAAATAGACAAGCTTTTCCGTTTGGAGAATTTAAGAGCGTGGTAAATTTTAACAGAATACAGCGGTTGCATATGTCAAAAATTAACTTGCTCAAAAAAACAGGGGACGAAGCAAGTCTATCGGTTGCCCTTTGCGAAGGAAAAGGCCAAGGGAATTCCGATTTAGAACCATTTAATCAACAGGAAAAACCTGTAGGAACGCCAAAGGTTAACCCAAAAAATAGCAATGTATGTAAACAGATGCCGCTCTTTATTTCCAGACCAGTGGCTTCTGTAGAAACCGCGATCGAAAAAACATCCAGCCAAGATTTTGTACAAAAATCATCCTTAAAAATCAGCAAAAGTTGGCTATCTAAAATTGGCAGTTTGCCTATCAATCAAAAAATTGGTGGCGGGTATTTGCTGGCAATAGGAATCGGCTTTCTTGGCTCCCTGAGTGGACTGGTAATCGCCGACTACTACCAAGGACAAGGAGTAAACCAACTCAATGATGCTCACCTGCAAGCCCAATTGGTGGGCAATTTTAAAGATGCAGCGCTGGCGGCGCAATTGCAGGGAGCACAGCTAGATTCTTTTGTAGACAATTCCGCCCAACTACAACTGCAAAAAGAGCAGTTGGTCGCGAGTGTTACTAAGGCAAAAAACCTGCGCTTGCGCATAGAAAAGTTTGCCGACAGCCAACCCGCTTGGCTGGCAGCAAAGCCGGAAGTTCTCAAAACTGTACTGCAAGAGTGCACGGAAAATTTAGAATCCTACGCCGATAATCTCCAGTCAACTTTGCAGCAAATCCAGCAATCGCAACTGTCGCCTCTGGAGATAGAGTCGGCCCGAAAATTGTTGGCAACAGAAAGCGGAGAAGGTGTCAAACAGCTCAACAAAAGCCTTGAGGAATTGAGCAAAATCCTCGAAATTGCCCAGCAGCAAGAGGGGCAAGGGGGTGAAGTGATGGAAGACGCCCAAGGAATGGAAAAAGCCATAATTATTGTTAGTATGCTGCTGTCGGTAGTGGTGGCGGGAATTGTGGCTTGTCGCACCAGTCGGGCGATCGCCCAACCTGTTATCAGCGTTACTCAGGTGGCCCAACAAGTAGCCGCCGAGTCTAATTTTGACTTGCGAGTCCCCGTCACGGCACAAGGCGAAATAGGCTGTCTGGCTGTCTCTCTCAATCACTTAATTGAGCGAGTTTCGGAACATACAAAAGAATTGAAAAAAGCTAAGGAAGCAGCCGTTACCGCTAACACTGCTAAAAGCCAGTTTTTAGCAAATATGAGCCACGAATTGCGGACGCCTTTAAATGCGATTATCGGCTACAGTCAACTACTTTCAGAAGATGCTCAGGATGCGGGATGTGATGAGTTTGTACCAGACTTGAACAAGATTCAGAAGGCGGGTACGCACCTGCTATCTTTGATTAACGATATCCTCGATTTGTCAAAAATTGAAGCCGGGAGGATGAAACTCGAAATCGATGAATTTGACATCGAATCCCTGGTTGACAATGTTGCGGGTGCCGCGAAACCGTTGGTAGAGAAAAATGGCAATGTTTTAGACATAGAGTGCGATCGAACTGCGGGTATCATGCACGCAGATTTCAAAAAAGTGCGGCAGGTTTTGATGCACCTGCTGAGTAATGCTGCCAAATTCACCAAAAACGGCAGGGTGAAACTGACTGTCAGGCGCATTGAAGGAAGCAGCAAATTGAATGCAGCAGGGCGATCGGCAATTGACAATTCAATGCCTGCCGATGAAACTCCTTCTGCGGCGATCGCTTGTCCCTTGCTGAATGTTGAAGAGTCGGATTGGATTTGTTTATCTGTTAAGGATACCGGAATTGGAATGTCGGAGGAACAACAGCACAAATTGTTTGAAGCTTTTGTGCAAGCTGACTGTTCAACAACGCGACCTTACGACGGCGCGGGATTGGGGCTGACACTCAGCCGCTACTACTGTCACATGATGGGCGGCGAGATTTTGGTAGAAAGCGAGGAGGGGAAAGGGTCTATTTTCACTGTGCGGATACCTGCAGGAAATGGGTGATGTGATGTTTGAGCCAGATATGTAGGGAGTACGCCGAGGGGCGAAAATTCATGTTTCAAACCTCTGGCTTTATGTCGAAATGTTTTACTATTGTCAGTGGCGGCGATCGTTCCGGGCGCGATATTTTATTTTTTGGGAAAGTCTATTTAAAAATTTTTTGTGCGTTTTGTTACACATTTTTAAGATAAAATTGCACTATTTACTGGGTTCGTATATAATAATTATATATTGACATTTTGCAAGTTTGTTAAAAGAAAAAACGTTTATTTAAGGATGTGGATTGAGCCATGATTGACTGTCTCAATGCTGCTCGCTACTTCATTATTAGAGCTTATGAGGATGGTATAGAAGCTGAAATGACTAATATGAAGATTCAAAAGCTTTTATATTATGCTCAGAGCTTACATTTGGCGCTATACAATGAGCCATTGTTTGCAGAAGAAATCCAAGCGTGGCGCTATGGGCCTGTTTGTCCTCCTGCTTATAGATTCTACAGTGATTTTGAGGCTAAACAATTACCAATTCCTCCCAAAGAATCCTTGTCGGATTTTCCGTCTGAGAAAAAAGAACTTTTAGAAGAAATTTGGGATTACTTCGGTGGCTACCATGCTTATCGGCTGAGTGATATGACTCACGGAGAATTTCCTTGGAAGAAAGCTCGTAAAGGTTTACCACCTCAAGCAAGTTCAACGGAGCCAATTCTGCTTAATGATATGAAGGAATTAGGTTATCAAAAGCTCGATCGCATAGAACGCGATCGCCCTGCATACGAACTAGCAATGTCTGAAACTGTGAATAATGCGTTTGCTTCGGAATCCTTAAATCGTATTGGCAAAGGAGAAGTGCATGACTGGCTCAACTCCCTTCTCGATTGAAGCATCCGATAATTTCAAGCGTTCTTTCAAGAAACTTGCAAAAGTTCACAAAGATAGCTTTGTTGCGCTGATTGAAAAAACCTTGGAAGATTTGATTGACGACCAATACCCCAATAACTCTCGCAATGAACCTCTACCCGGAAAAACTCAGTTACCGGAAGACTGGACATTTCATAAATTGGAAATCAGGTTTGCAAAAGGGGCTTCGGGGCAAATTAGACTGATGTACTTGGTTAACGCTACTACTTGCACAATTAGACTGGTTTGGATTTACAGTCATGAGCAGTTTGCCAAACGCCCTGCTGATGACGATCTAAAGAGTGTGCTCAGAGAAATTCTAGATTTTTAAGTCTAAATCCTAAGCTAAAATTTGCGGTTACTTAGGCAGCGTATCACTACCGCTCCGATCGCCCTTCTCGATTTCTCATGTCGCGATCGCAACCAGCGCCACTTTTATATAATCACATAGTCTTACCTGCGTTATATAGCGATCGCAAATGATTTGTAAATCATAAATAATGTATAATGAGGATGTAAACCTAAGTAGGAGTTGAGATGTCCCGAGAGAAATCGTCAGACAAATTCAAAGAAGATGAAGCCCAAGCTTTATTAGAACTCGAAAATTTTATTGCCGGCAATCCCGACCCAAGAGAACTAAAAAGAGCTTTAGCTGTTCGGATGCTAATTGAAGGGATATGTCGCGAAACTATCCAAACTATTTTGGGAGTATCATCTCCATTTATCAGCAAGTGGAAAATCAATTATGCGTTGTATGGAATTGAAGGATTGCTCTTAAATCATCAAGGCTCGCAGGGACAGATTAAGCCAGAAGAACGAGAGGAAATTATCCAATGGTTAACCGATAAAAACCAGTGGGATATATCCGCTGTTGCCAATTATATAGCAGAGCGATATTAGATTGAATTTAAATCTCAAACCAGCTACTATCAATTTTTTAAGTCAGCGGGAATTAGCTGGAAAAAGTCTCAAAAAAAGAACCCAAAAGGTGATGAAGAGCTTGTCAAAAAAAAGCACCAAGAAATTTGTGAAACTCTCGAAGAACACCGAGAAGGTATAGAGTCTAGAAAGCTTGTGGTGTATTTGATTGATGAGTGTCACCTTCTTTGGGGAGATGCCTGTGGCTATCTTTGGGGAAGGCGCAATGAGAAAATAGAAATACCGGTGGTAAATGAGAGAGAAAAACAAACTTATTATGGTGCGATAGATTATTTAACCAAACAGTTTGTTCTGCGAGAATATGCGACTGCGAATTCCGAGAATACGGTCGATTTCTTAAAGGATTTACAATCCTTAAATCCTGAAGCGAGACACTTGATTATTTGGGATGGAGCTAGTTACCACAAATATAAAGAGATGAAGGCTTACCTAGAAGAAGTTAATCGAGGCAAACAGAAGGATGAATGGCCTTTAACTTGTGTCCTGTTTGCTCCCAATGCTCCCGAACAGAATCCCGTAGAGGATATTTGGCTCCATGCCAAAACTTGGGTGAGAAAATTTGGGAATCGCCTCAGCTCTTTTGCCTTGGTTAAATGGTTCTTCAATTTTACCATACAGCAGCAAAGATTTGACTTTCCCAAGCTACATAAGTTTGGTGATTTTGAGCCAACATTCTCATGAAACTAATGATCGATCGAACCCTCGATCGATTTATGAATGATTTGCGATCGCTATATTCCTGTTTTAGCAATTTCCAGTAGTTATCTATACCTCCTCTTTACCTTCCGTCGCCCGTTGGTCATATTCTGCAATGATGCTCCGAAGGTCATCTGCTGCAATATCCACTTGTTCAGATTTTGTGTAAATCGTCAGCAAAATGATTGCCACTGCTGTTTTGACATAGTAAATCAGACGGTAGCCACCGCTTTTACCTTTCTGAGTATCGCTATTTCGGACTCTCAGCTTGAAGACGGCATAACTAATATCCGGTATTCGATCACCGGGCAACTCCCCTGCTAAAGTTGTTCGATGACGGGTTGTATATCATTCCGAATACTGCGATATTTCTTGGCAAGAGCACGTAGATTTCGGTTGAACGTTGGCGAAACTTCAACTTGAATTTAAGGCTGCTCAGACATCTTCAATCCCTTCCCAAAGTTGAGCAACTGAGATAGTTTTTCCAGTCATGGCTTCGTGCCAAGCTTGCCGAAAATCTGCTAACACTTCTGCTTGAGATTGATAGTCTATGTCTGCCTCTTCTGGAATTAGAACAATGACTTCTACACGGCTATTTTTATCAATTATGAGAGGAAGATCTAAGGTTAGTTCTCCCTGCTCATCGATCGTTGCCATGACTTTAAGTGCTTTCATTGCTACTCCAAATAATCAGTTCAAAACCACAAAAGATTCCAGTAATCATAGAGATATCTTCGTGCGTCCCCCGAATCGACGCACATAGCCCGAACCAATGCGGACAATCCATATCTGAGCGTCTGGGTGATGCGCTTCAAGCCGATCGCACGCCAGGATTTCACTGGCGTCAAATTTAAACGATCCGGTTTCAAAATCGATCGCGACAATTTTGTCATAATTGCCTTCCTCGACTCGCGATCGCACTTGCTAGTCATAGATTTCGTCGCCACGTCGGGCAAATTCTTCTTTGCTGTCACGGGGTTGCCGGACTACCACAGGCTTAATCTCATGCCAGATTTACCATTCTCTTTGAACCTGGGCGATCGATCTTTGTGTAGTAAGGACTTTAATCTTTATTAGCCGTTTGTAGTAAGGACTTTATTTCTTATTAGCTTAAAGATTTAAGAAAGGACTGAAGTCCTTACTACAAACTGTATCAAATCGGATTATTTTCCCACACCAGCCGGTTGCTGGCGGTTTCGCACTTCCAGAAAAATCAACAAAGCATTAACATCAGCCGGATTCACCCCGCCAATTCTCGCCGCTTGGCCAATAGTCAGCGGTTTTACCTTAGCCAACTTTTCCCGCGACTCTTTCGAGAGAGTTGTAATTGCCATGTAATCCAAATCCGCAGGCAATTGCCGGCGTTCGTGTTTGGCAATGTCATCAATTTGATTTTGCTGTCTTTGCAAATAGCCGGAATATTTGATGTCAATTTCTGCACCATCTTTCTCGGCCAACTTCAGACTAGAATTGCCTAAATTGTACCGTTCCAAATCGACATAATGAAAACCAGGACGGCGCAACAAATCAGCGAGAGTAATTGAACCTTTAATCGCTTGTTGGGTGTCGGCAAAAATTGCCTTGCCAACTTCCTCGTGTTCTTTGACTCGCGTCGAGTACAAGCGTTCTTTCTCTGCCACAATATTAGCTTGTTTCCGCTCGAATAACTCCCAGCGCCGATCGTCAATCAAACCAATTTCCCGTCCCAGGGTCGTCAAGCGTTGATCCGCATTGTCCGATCGCAATAATAGCCGGTATTCCGATCGCGAAGTCAACATCCGGTAAGGTTCCCGCAAATCCTTCGTACACAAATCATCAATCAAAGTCCCGATATAACTTTGCTCGCGAGGAAACACAATCATCTCCTGATTTTTCGCAAACCGAGCCGCATTAATCCCCGCCACAATCCCCTGTGCAGCCGCCTCCTCATATCCCGTCGTACCGTTCACCTGTCCCGCGCAAAACAGCCCTTCGATCTTCTTAGTCATCAGCGTTGGAAAACACTGAGTTGCAGGCAAATAATCGTACTCCACAGCATAAGCTGGACGCATCATCTCGCACTTTTCCAAACCAGGAAGAGTCCGCAGCATTTGCAATTGCAAATTTTCCGGTAAACCAGTCGAAAATCCTTGGATATAAAGTTCAGGAATATCTCTACCTTCCGGTTCAATAAAAATCTGGTGACTTTCTTTATCCGCAAACCGCACAATCTTATCTTCAATACTCGGACAGTAGCGCGGGCCCTTCGCATCAACCCAGCCGCCGTAGACTGGAGAAAGGTGCAAATTGTCTCTAATTAACTGGTGAGTTGCTGGCGTAGTTCGAGTCAAATAACAAGGCATTTGTTCGCGTTCCACCCAAACTTCTGGATCGAAACTAAACCAGCGAACCTCTGCGTCTCCCGGCTGCGGTTCCAGGTTGGTATAATCGAGAGTACGTTTGTCAACTCTTGCCGGAGTTCCAGTCTTCAACCTGCCAGTTTCAAAGCCCAAACGATTGAGAGTTTCCGTCAAACCAACGGCGGCAAATTCTCCGGCACGTCCGGCGGGCATCGACTTATTGCCCACCCAAATCGTGCCGCCTAAAAAAGTACCTGTGGTCAGAATTACTGCTTTGCATTCAAAAGCGACGCCGAAGTATGTTTCGACTCCGATTACTTCTTCGTTTTTGCCCAAAACTAAGTCTGTAACCATCGCTTCTCGGATGGTCAAATTCTCTTGATTTTCAACAATATTATTCATCACAGCGGCGTATTCCCGCTTGTCGGTTTGTGCTCGCAGCGCCCAAACTGCGGGGCCTCTCGAAGCGTTGAGGACGCGCTTTTGCAAATAAGTGCGATCGGCCATTTTGCCAATTTCCCCGCCTAACGCATCAACTTCGTTAGTGAGTTGGGTTTTAGCCGGGCCGCCGACAGCCGGATTGCAAGGTTGCCACGCAATTTTGTCGAGGTTGAGGGTGAGGAGAAGGGTGCGACAGCCGAGGCGAGAAGTGGCGAGGGCGGCTTCGCAGCCGGAGTGTCCGCCACCAACTACGATGATGTCGAAACTGTCTTGGAATTCTACTGATGTTTGTGCGGTCATGGTCTGCGTTTGAGCGGCAAGGACTCGTACTTTATTTTAGCAGTAATGTCGAGGGTTTTGGGATTGAGTTTTTGGCAAAAATATTGATGGGTGATTTTTAACCGCAGATGAACGCAGATGAACGCGGATGGATGTCTGGTTTAATCTGAAGTTGGCTGGTCGATCGAGATAAAATTAGGGCATATTAATTGAGATGAAGATTATGCGATCGACTCCCAGAACAAAAGGGCAAAATTACGACAACCTTGTTAGGCCGGAAGGCACTTTTGAATGTTTAGAACTTCCTGGCGGAAACGAGCCACTGTTAAGAGTATTCTTTCTCGAAATGCTAGGAATTGAACTCTCATTTAAAAATCCAAGTTTGTATCTTTTACCGATTAGTCCGACAGAAACTTATTTAACAATTCTGTAGATTTATCCCCAACAGCTAGATGATTGCCTACTACTTCCCAGATATCCCTTCGCGACAAGAACGCTTATGCGCCGCTTCGCGTAACGCCTCTTCGCGGTTCAATAATTCGGTAATCTTGCAGTTTTGCGTTATGTTAGACAAAAAAATCTCAACAAGCGTACACAACAAGTGAAATACTTCTTCTTATCCGACGGCTGGAAAGTGGGGCGCGTCTGGGGAGTAGGCGGCGAGTGGAGTTACGCCGCTTGGAGACGCCACCCCGATATTGTACAACTCGACCTCTGTCTCTGGGATCAAAAAGAAAAAATGTGGCTCTACCGCGTAGAAGACGCTGTACTCATGGTAGAAGTCAAACCGACAGCCCCGATCGACCCGAACGATCCTGCCAAAAACATCGGCAACGTCGTGCTGACCAGACTCATCGATGCGGAGCAAGTCCTCGAACGCCTCGGGACGATCGCCGCCCGCTGCGAAATGGGCAACCCGCAACTAATATAACGCCCAACATATTGCAATCGGTTCTAACACTCGATACACTTCTTTAAATAACTTTCATTTTTATGCTTCCACCTTTGAAGGTAGAGGGCATTCGGCAAAAGGCAGAGTTTAAAGCCCGCAGGTAACTGCTAGGGATTCAGAATCTGATTTTGCCGTCAAAATAGACATCATCACTTACACCTTGGAGAACCGCAGTCAATGGGACTACCCTGGTATCGCGTACACACAGTCGTCTTAAATGACCCAGGCCGATTGATTTCTGTACACTTAATGCACACTGCCCTCGTGGCAGGTTGGGCCGGCTCAATGGCCCTTTATGAATTAGCAGTTTTTGACCCCACAGATCCAGTTCTGAACCCGATGTGGCGTCAAGGGATGTTCGTGCTCCCCTTCATGGCTCGCTTGGGAGTCACGGGTTCTTGGGCCGGTTGGAGCATCACCGGCGAAGGTAACGTCGATCCGGGCTTCTGGTCTTTTGAAGGCGTCGCTGTCGCTCACATCATCCTCTCGGGCCTGCTGTTCTTAGCAGCAGTCTGGCACTGGGTATTTTGGGACTTAGAACTTTTCAGAGACTCTCGCACCGGCGAACCAGCCCTCGACTTGCCAAAAATGTTTGGCATTCACCTGTTCCTCTCCGGCTTGCTCTGCTTCGGCTTCGGCGCATTTCACCTTTCGGGACTTTTCGGCCCGGGAATGTGGGTGTCCGACCCCTACGGCCTGACCGGTCACGTCCAGGCAGTGGCACCTTCTTGGGGCCCTGAAGGCTTTGACCCGTATAATCCGGGCGGCATCGTGGCTCACCACATTGCAGCGGGCGTAGTCGGCGTAATTGCCGGTTTGTTCCACTTGACAGTGCGGCCGCCGGAACGTCTTTACAAAGCCCTGCGGATGGGAAATATCGAAACTGTACTTTCTAGCAGTATTGCTGCCGTGTTCTTTGCAGCTTTTGTGGTTGCGGGTACGATGTGGTACGGTTCTGCTGCTACTCCGATCGAACTTTTTGGCCCGACTCGCTATCAGTGGGACGGAAACTATTTCCAACAAGAAATCGATCGCAGAGCTCAAGCTAGCTTGTCCGCGGGCCAAAGCTTCCAAGAAGCTTACGAACAAATTCCCGAAAAATTGGCTTTCTACGACTACGTGGGCAACTCTCCTGCTAAAGGCGGTTTGTTCCGCGCCGGCGCAATGGTCAACGGCGACGGCATTGCTAAATCTTGGCTGGGCCATCCAGTATTTACTGACAGCGAAGGTCGGGTTTTGTCGGTGCGCCGTCTCCCCAACTTCTTTGAAACTTTCCCAGTAATTTTGACTGACAAAGATGGGGTCGTTCGCGCTGACATCCCCTTCCGCCGCGCTGAATCAAAATACAGCTTTGAACAAAGCGGAGTTACCGTCAGCTTCTACGGCGGCGAACTTAACGGTCAAACCTTTAATAATCCTCTAGATGTTAAGAAGTTTGCTCGCGCCGCCCAAAAAGGTGAAGTATTTGAATTCGATCGCGAAACCTTGAATTCTGACGGGGTTTTCCGCACTTCTACTCGCGGTTGGTTCACTTTCGGACACGTTTGCTTTGCTTTGCTATTCTTCTTCGGCCATCTCTGGCACGGTTCTCGGACTATTTTCCGCGACGTGTTTGCTGGAGTTGAGTCCGACATGGAAGAACAAGTCGAGTGGGGCCTGTTCCAAAAAGTGGGCGACTTGACCACAAGAAGAGAAGAATCTCTCTAGATTTCTCCAGCCTCTGGGTAGCGGGGAACTTCCCCGGTACACAAAAACCCGGTTTCTTGAAGAAACCGGGTTTTTTTAGTTAATAATAAAACCAGTAATTAAGATAAAATAATACGGCAAGGGAAGATAGGGAAAATTTAACATGGAAAGTGTTGCTTACATTTTGATTCTGGCTTTAGCCTTAGGTGTACTATTTTTTGCGATCGCCTTTCGGGAACCTCCCCGGATTGGCAAATAATTAGCTAGACGCCTGCAGCAAGTCCAAAATCTCCTGAACCGGACTGCGGTCAGCCCGCACCATTGCATCGAATCTGGTGCGGGACTATTCCACCGGCTGCGTGTTAAGTCATTTTTCTAGTCCAGCCATTCATCAGACCCCAAGCGGTTAGATGAATGGCAATTTGCTGGCAATGCCTGTTAAAATCAGCAATCATGCGCTGTTCCTCCTGCCAACACACAAATAGCCGCGTTCTAGAGTCGCGTTCAGCCGAATCCGGTCAAAGCATCCGCCGGCGGCGCGAGTGTTTGAGCTGCCAGCACCGCTTCACAACTTACGAACGCATAGAATTCGTGCCGATTACGGTGATCAAACGGGACGGCAAGCGCGAATCTTTTGACAGGTCAAAATTAGTCAGGGGACTGATTCGGGCCTGCGAAAAAACCGGTTTGTCTTCCGGGCATCTCGAAACCCTGGCAGAAGAAATCGAGGCGCAACTCCAAGGTCGATCGCTCCGAGAACTCGCCAGTTCAGAAATTGGGGAACTGGTGCTGTTGCACCTGCGGCCGCTCAGCGAAGTCGCTTACGTCCGTTTCGCCTCTGTATACCGCCAATTTCGAGGCATCCGAGACTTTGTAGATACCCTAAATCACCTTCAGAATCCGCTCAACGAAGCTCAAGATTCCGAAACAAAGCCAGATTTTGACGCAGATTCGCCACAGCCTGATGCAGTCGATCGAGAAAGCCCCGCATCCTGCGCTACTCCCAGCTAAAATCGCTTAAATTAATTTAAAAACAGTAGGCGGGTCAGTCAATTTTAGATTGTCGATTTTAGATTTTAGATTTTAGATTTACTCGACAGATGCAATCTGGGAGCTTGAACAAGAGTCGAAAATTTTGATCTGTCCGCGACAGGAGTACGTGGTACGGTATCCGTTTTTGGGCGGGGTAAGTTAGAGAAATATTCTCTTGAGATTGAAAACCCTGTCCGTTTAGGCCCCGGATTCCAAGCAGCAGCTCGGCGACTTGCCGAAGTCTGAGCGCTTCCCCGAAGCTCTCAAGAGACGAAGAGTCCCCGTGTTCTTTTTTCTGGGTCTTTGTGCTAGGTGTGTTATGATCGTCATCGGTCTAAAATTGAGTATAACTAAACAACGTAAAAACTTAACTGGATTGGTTGAGTGATCGGTCACACCTCACGGTGTTGCAGTTTAGGAAAGCTAAATTTGAACTAAACCTAACTACAGGTGAAGAACTAATTAAATACGGTAAGGCATACCGGAATTTATGCTTCTGGAGAAACCGACCTCTACTTAAACTGGAGCAATCCTGTCGCAAGCGGCGTCGGCTCGTTCAATGAAGAATCTCAGTTTCTTTATACCTGAGAGTGTCAATGGACTCTGAATGTTAAGATTAAACCTTTTAACGCAGAGTTTCGAGTAATAGCAGTGGCAAGCCCGGACGTGCAGTTGCACAGGGAAAAAGTTAGCAAAAACTGACTTTAGTAAAAGGTTTTGAAAGAAGTTAACCGCTTTTTCACCAAAATCTCTAATATCTGCCGGCACAAACGAAAAACATGAAGGAGAGAAATCCTAGGAAACTATTCGCATGGTCAATCTCAAAACCACAGTCAAAGACATCGGCTTTACTCACGAAGATTTTGCAGCCCTACTTGATAAATATGACTATCACTTTAGCCCGGGCGATGTAGTAGCGGGTACAGTTTTTAGTATAGAGCCGAGGGGCGCTCTGATTGATATCGGTGCTAAAACAGCAGCGTACATTCCCATTCAGGAAATGTCGATCAATCGAGTCGAAAGCCCTGAAGAGGTATTGCAATCAAACGAAACCAGAGAATTTTTCATTCTAACCGATGAAAATGAAGACGGACAATTAACTCTGTCCATCCGGCGCATCGAGTATATGCGGGCCTGGGAAAGAGTGCGACAACTGCAAGCAGAAGATGCCACAGTACGATCGCAAGTATTTGCCACCAACCGCGGCGGCGCACTCGTGAGAATAGAAGGCTTGCGAGGCTTTATTCCCGGTTCTCACATCAGCACCCGCAAACCGAAGGAAGAATTAGTCGCCGAAGAATTACCATTAAAATTCTTAGAGGTAGACGAAGACCGCAACCGCTTAGTATTGAGCCACCGTCGCGCCTTAGTCGAGCGCAAGATGAACCGCCTCGAAGTCGGGGAAGTGGTCATCGGTACAGTACGCGGTATCAAGCCTTACGGTGCCTTTATCGACATCGGCGGCGTCAGCGGCTTGCTGCACATCTCGGAAATTTCGCACGATCACATCGATACGCCTCACAGCGTCTTCAATGTCAACGACGAAGTGAAAGTGATGATCATTGACTTGGATGCTGAGAGGGGCCGGATTTCTCTCTCCACCAAGCAGTTGGAACCGGAACCGGGCGCGATGGTCAAAAATCGCGAATTGGTGTACGAAAAAGCTGAGGAAATGGCAGCTAAGTTCCGCGAGAAAATGCTCGCTCAAAAGCAAGCTAAAGCAGGCATAGACGTTCCTGTAGACTCGATCGATGCTGATGATGACATCTCCGACGAAATACTCGAAGACGTGCCCTCAGCAATGGAAGAAGATCTGCCAGAAGACTTAGCACCGGAAGCAGCAGCACCGGAAGCAGCAGCACCGGAAGCAGCAGCACCGGAAGCAGAACCGGAAGCAGAACCGGAAGCAGCACCGGAAGCAGTATCAGATGTAGAGGAAGCAATCCCTCCTGCGACGGTAGAATAACATCGCAAGTCATCGCAAGTCACTGTCATTAAAAGAGGGTATTTTCCCTCTTTTTTTTGCCTTCAACGCCTCAATTAGCAACTAGCAATTACCAACCATTTAATACCACCGTCCAAAAAAATGCAACTGCAAGCAAGCTCCAAATGCTTACAGAATCAGTCATTGCCAATTATTTAATCTACAATCCTTCGACTCAGCGATCGCGCCGGAAGCTCAATTATAAATTGCTATAACATCTTGCTACAGACAGATGCAGCGATCGCTCTTTGAATTAATACCAGCAGCCGATAGCTCGGCCTAAATAAACATGGTCTTCATGCTGCTAATTTGTTAAGATTTATAGACATCAGGGACATCCGCACAGGTGCAAACTCATCCTAATTCTTAGGCAAGAACAAAGCAGACAAGCAAAGTATACAACAAAATACTTATAAATTTTTTGCCCTGACGCTCAGAGGCAAGCGGATAATGAACATAGAACTATTAAAAGAAAAGCTAGAACAGCTCAAAAAACGTCCCAATTCCAGCAAAGGAACGATCGACCAAATTGAAAAATGGTTGATCGGTTCCCACATTTTGCAGAGATTGCGGATTAACCCTTACTACGTAGCAGGCGATACAGTCAAGAATATTAAAAGAATTACTTCGGAATTTCTGCACGGAGTCAAAGCCGGTGCCTTCGATTTGCACTGGGATATTCACTGCCCGCACTGCAACATGATTACAGACGAATTCAAGGATTTGGCAGACACATCAGAAATGTCTTTGTGCCAGATGTGCGATCGCGAGTTTAAAATTGATTTGCTCGATCGCGTGGAAGTTACTTTTTCCCTAAACAAAGAAATCGAAGATCCGCAACTGCGGCCCGTCTGCGCTCCCCCTCCGGTACTCCAAAACAAACTGCAACTGGTAACACCTTTATACTGCACCGAATCCGAGACTGTCACCTTAGAAAAAGGTCGATACCGCTACTGCTGTCCCCTGACTTTAGCTAAAGGGATTTTAAAGGTTGAAGGCGAAAAAACAGAAGAGATACAAGAAATTAAACTCAAGCAGTTAGCCGGCAGAGATTTTGACAAAAAAGAACTGACCG
Source organism: Microcoleus sp. S28C3 (assembly GCF_036700785.1). Classification (NCBI taxonomy): domain Bacteria; kingdom Bacillati; phylum Cyanobacteriota; class Cyanophyceae; order Oscillatoriales; family Microcoleaceae; genus Microcoleus; species Microcoleus sp. S28C3. Next base: position 21,855 of record NZ_JAUBPO010000033.1, read on the forward strand.
TGCGTCCGGGAAAAGTGAAGATAGAATTAACTAATACCGATCGCAATTTGTCCGGGCTGATTTTGCATTCAGAGGAATTGCCCGATGAACTGACATTAGAACAACTGCCCCTGCGGCTGTCAGGAATCCAACTGCTTCATCACCCAGATTATAAGCGTTTGTTCGGCGATCGCGTAATATCGGAAAGAGAGCGAGTCAAGATTCGGGCGATTACTATTATGTTTACTGATATTACCGGTTCTACCAGAATGTACGAAACACTGGGAGATACTAAAGCTTACAATATTGTGCGCGACCATTTTGAAATTTTCTTTGAGTCGATCGAGAAATTTGGCGGTAAAGTCATCAAAACCATCGGCGATGCCGTCATGGCTTCCTTTATCAGCAACGAACAAGCAATTATGGCAGCGGCTGCTGCTGTGGCTCGTTTCAGAGAGTACAACTCCACTCGCGAACAAGCAGAGTGGATTCAAGTCAGAATTGGCATTCACCGAGGTACGGCTTTGCTCGTAAATCTCAATAATTCGATCGACTATTTTGGTTCTACAGTCAACAAAGCCGCCCGGATTCAAAATCTTTCTAAAAGTGACGAAGTTTCGTTTTCAGAAGATGTTTACAACGAGCAAGCATTTTTAACAGCATTAAAAGCTGCTGGAGTGTCCGAAATTCAAAAACGTGTTGAAGATTTAAAGGGAATACAAGGCGCACAAGTCGCTTATACTGCTAGAATTAGTACCGAATCTGTAATAGCGCTGTCTGCTACACAGGTCGCTGAAAGCAGCTAAGTAGGTAAACAAATATACCTGGTTATTGCCAGCCTCTACTTGCGATCGCCCCAACAGCAGATAGAGTTCTTCGATAGCCCTCAGATAATGGCTCCAACAGTGTAGCTCATCCTAAAGCGACTGGTGTTAGTATGGCAACCTAAGCTGCGATAAAAATAGTCTGAATTAATCACCCGCACGCTTACCAGATATGTATGCTGCTAAATAACTGAAGTCGAGGACTTCAAATTATGACTTCTCCTCAATTAGAACCTGAAAATACACCCGCCTCGATCGCACCGGCCGCCCTCGACAGCCAACAATTAGCCGAAACTGAAGCCCCCTTTCCCATTGTTGGGATTGCCGCCTCAGCGGGAGGGTTGGAAGCCTTCACGGAGTTACTCAGCCATTTACCGGTAAATACGGGTATGGCGTTTGTGCTGATTCAGCATTTAGACCCCAATCACAAAAGTCTGCTAACCGAGATTCTCGCCAGACAGACGCAAATGCCTGTTAATGAGGTACAAGACGGCGTAGCTGTAGAGCCCAACCAAGTCTACATTATTCCGCCCAACACCAAGATGGTGCTGTATAAAGGCGTGCTGCAACTATCACCGCGCGAGAAGATTTATGGCAAATATATGCCGGGAGATGCGTTTTTTACATCATTGGCGATCGATCGCGGGCACAAAGCAATCGCCGTAGTATTATCCGGGGGAGACGGAGACGGTTCACTGGGACTCAAGGCAATCAAAGCAGCCGGAGGCATGACTTTTGCTCAATGTCAAGACACAGCAAAATTCGATAGTATGCCGAATACCGCTGTTGCTACAGGAAATGTCGATTTCGTTCTGCCGCCGGAAAAAATTGCCGAGGAACTGGCAAACTACAGTCGCAGTCCGCTTTTATCTGGCCCGCTTTCCCTAGCAAAAGTTGAAGAATCGCCCGAAGCGGGAGATGCCCTGGCAACTATTTTTGCGCTGCTGAAATCGACCACAGGCGTTGATTTTAGCCACTACAAACCCACAACGCTCGCTCGGCGCATCCAGCGGCGGATGGTATTGTACAAGCTAGATAGCTTGGAGGATTACGCCGAACACCTCAGACAAAATTCGGATGAAGTCAAAGCTTTGTATGAAGAAATCTTGATCCACGTTACCAGTTTCTTCCGCGACCCCGAAGCCTTTAAAAAGTTAAAAAAGCTGGTTTTTCCCACAATTACCAAAAATAAATCGGCAAATTCTCCGATTCGGATTTGGGTGGCGGGATGTTCCACAGGTGAAGAAGTTTATTCGATCGCCATTTGCTTGTTAGAGTTTTTGGGCGATCGAGTTATCCCGCCGCCGATCCAGATTTTTGCCACGGATATCAGCGACGCGGCGATCGCCAAAGCGAGGTCTGGTTTCTACTTAGAAAACCAGATGGTAGACGTTTCAGCAGAACGGCGTACTCGCTTTTTTATTCCCGCCGAAGCAGGAGGTAGTTATACAATCAGCAAGGCAGTCCGCGAACTGTGTGTATTTGCCCGACAAGACTTAGGCAGCGACCCGCCTTTTTCCAATCTCGATTTAGTTAGCTGTCGCAATGTACTGATCTACTTGGCAGAGTCATTGCAAAAAAAAGTGATGCCGATTTTTCATTACAGTCTTAACCCAACAGGCTTCCTGATGTTAGGCACTTCTGAAAGTACCGGAAAATTTTCATCATTATTTACGGCACTCGATAAAAAAAATAAAATTTATGCCAAAAAGTTGACTGCAACTCGTCCCAATTTTTCCTTTACGCCGAGTTCCTATCCCGTCGCTAAAACTGCTCAACAAAAGGAAATGAATGAAGAAAAAAATTTCATAAATAGCTTGGACTTAGAGCGAGAAACTGAGCAACTGATTTTGAATCGCTATGCCCCAGCCAGCGTGCTTGTCAACGAGGAGATGAAAATCCTGCAAGTGCGGGGAGACCTCGATCCTTACTTGAGAGTGACAGCCGGAACGCCGGACTTAAACTTGCTGGCAATGACAAGGGCAGGCTTGATTTTTGATCTTCGCACCGCGATTTCTCAGGCACAAACGCAGAACGTTACTGTGAGGAAAGAAAAGGTAGTTGTTGAATCGGGCGGACGATCGACTACCGTCAATATTGAGGTGATGCCCTTCGGGCCGGACACCGCCGCACCACGCTATTTTTTGGTGTTACTTGAAGAGGTTTTACCCCCGGCGATCGACTACCGCACCGTCACTGCTGAAAGCTGCGAGCAAGGTGATTTAGCTGCGGAAAATGAGTGCCTGAAGCAGGCACTTGCCACCGCTAACCAAGAAAAAATTGAGGCTCAAGCGCACCAGCAATCGCTGATCCAGGAGCAGGAAAATCTCAACCAAGACCTCAAAATTGCCAACGAAGAAATCCTATCGAGCAACGAAGAGTTGCAAAGCACCAACGAGGAACTAGAAACTGCCAAAGAAGAGATTCAAGCCACTAACGAGGAACTCACCACCACTAACGAGGAACTTCGCAGCCGATATCTCGAACAAAGCCAGCTCAATAACGATCTGACAAACTTGCTTGCCAGTATCAATATCCCCGTCTTAATGCTGGCAAACGATTTACAGATTAGACGATTTACGCCAACGGCGCAGGGAATTTTTAATCTGATTCCCACAGATATTGGACGACCTTTTAACGACATCCGATCGACTCTTGATGTTCCTGACTTGGAACAGATGATTTTCGAGGTGATTGATACTCTCCAGACGCAAGAACAGGAAGTTCAAACTTTATCGGGATATTGGTACAACCTCCGCATTCGTCCTTACCGCACAACGGAAAACATGATTGACGGTGTGGTGATAGTTTTGATCGATATTGATGCTCTTAAACGCAGTGCCAGAACCTTGGAGTCAGCCCGAAACTACGCTGAAACCATCGTGGAAACTGTGCAAACGCCTTTAGTCACCCTAGATGCTGATTTCCGAGTGCACAAAGCAAATCGATCGTTCTATGAAACGTTTCAGGTTTCTGCCTCAGAAACAGCAAAATCTTCGCTGTTTGAGCTAGGGAACGGGCAGTGGAATATCCCTAAATTGCGATGGATCTTGGAAGATATTCTGGTTAGTGATGTTCAGCTTGAAAACTTTGAGTTGGATCACCTGTTTGAGCATATTGGGCAGAAAACTATGGTGCTTAATGCTTGTAAACTTGAACGAGAAGATCGAGCTTTAATGATTCTGTTGTCGATCGAGGATATCACTGAGCGCAAGCAGTTTGAGACGCTGCGATCGCTGTTATTGCAGCACGAACAGTTGGCCCGCCAACAAGCAGAAACTGCTAACCGAGCTAAAGATGAATTTCTGGCGAATCTCTCCCACGAGCTCCGCAATCCCCTGACTCCGATTCTGGCGTGGTCACAAATGCTGCGATCGGGGAAACTTAAGGAAGCAGACACTAATCGCGCTCTAGAGGTGATCGAGCGCAGCGCGAGGGCGCAAGCTCAGTTAATCGAAGATATTCTCGATATTTCTCGGATTACGAGCGGCAAGCTTCAACTGGTAACCCGTTCGATCGATGTGCGGTTAGTGGTGCAAGCTGCGCTGGAGGGGGTTCAATTATCAGCCGAAGCAAAAAACATTCAAGTTGTTTCGGATTTGAGTTCTGCAACTGTCTCAGGCGATATCAATCGCTTGCAGCAAGTTGTGTGGAATATCCTGTCTAATGCGATTAAGTTTACTCCGGCGGAGGGACGAGTCGAAATCACGCTATCGGCGATCGAGAATCATGCTGAATTTCGAGTCAGCGACACGGGAAAAGGGATTCAGGCAGAATTTTTGCCTCATATTTTCGATCGTTTCCATCAAGGCGATTCCAGCAGCACTAAGCCGAATCAAGGGCTGGGATTGGGTTTGTCGATCGTGCGTCACCTGGTAGAATTGCACGGGGGAACGGTAAAAGCCGAAAGCCCGGGTGAGGAACAAGGAACTACAATCATTGTGAGATTGCCGCTACTAGCGTCGTCTGAACAGTTGACACCGGCGATCGATTTAAACACAACTGCTTTGGCTGCGCCTTTGAATGCCTCTAGCGATATTGTCCCCTCTCTCAAAGGCTTGCACATCTTAGCCGTAGACGATCAAATCGATACGCGCGATATCTTAAAATTTGTGCTCGAAAGCTACGGGGCTGAGGTTTTGACAGTTGCATCTGCCAGAAGTGCGATCGCTGCTTTGACTGAGAATCCCGGCAGATATGACGTGCTAATCTCCGATATCGCAATGCCCGAGGAAGATGGGTATTTCTTAATTCGAGAAGTGCGAGCTCTTGCTGCAGATGCCGGAGGAGAAATCCCAGCGGCTGCGCTGACTGCGTATGCGAGCGATCGAGAACGCGAAATGGCGATCGAAGCTGGTTTTCAAAGGCATATGGCTAAGCCGATCAAGCCGGTTGTACTAGGATTAATGGTTGCTAATTTAGTAGGGCGATTTTAATTGTTTTGAGCTTCGACTCGGCGGTTGAAACCGCTTTTTGTCAAACCAAGCAGAGTCCCGCGCCGGACACGGCAATGCCGTTTCCCTACAAATATCGCGTACAATCTGATTTTGTAGGGACACAACACTGTTGTGTCCTGATTTTGTTGGGACACAACATTCCTCAATCTTAATATTAATCATTAAAACTCGCAGAGTCCTGCGCCGAAAACGGCAATGCCCTTTCTCTACAAATATTGTATCTTAAATTTACCGGAAAAAAACCTTATCCTGTTTTACTTTTCAAAAAAAAAAACGGTTTTATACCAGCCCTTAAAAGCCGCAGATTCCCGCGCCGGACACAACAATGCCCTGTGCCTACAAATATCGCGTACAATCTGATTTTGCAGGAAAACAACATAGTTAATTGTTATCAACTTAAGCCGATCGCCTGAAGTAACAAAAGGTAAAGCGAGCGTCCTCTGGGCGATTGCTTGCCGATCGCCAACAGTGACATACTACTTGGCATTTACTTACGAACCGTGTGTTTCAGGCAAAAAATATCTTTATATGCGCCGTTGAAAATATAAAAAACTGATGTTTTTCAATATTTTTGCTTAATTTCTTGAATCATCGTAATACTGTACTTAATCCTTAAGGCCGTTGCCTCAAGCGGGCAAATTAAGATGGTATATAGGAAAGATCGTCCGTATTAGTTACTGCCAAGTTGGCAAGATTAGTTAGCTGTTAATCTGCATTACTTAAGTTGGTTTGTATGAACTTATCTGAAGAAAATACATTGACACCGATCGACCCCAGCGCGATCGACCTAAATCCGGAACCCAAAACCGATGCCCCGTTTCCCGTCGTCGGAATTGCAGCTTCTGCCGGAGGCTTGGAAGCATTCATCGAGTTGCTGAGCAACTTACCCGCAGATACCGGCATGGCATTTGTGCTGATCCAGCACTTAGCGCCCGATCGTCAAAGCCTGCTGAGCGAGATTCTCCGCAGAAGCACGCAAATGCCCGTGAATGAGGCGCAAGAGGGCATCGCTGTAGAGCCGAACCACGTCTACATCATTCCGCCGGATACCAAGCTGCTGCTGGTAGAAGGGCTGCTGAGACTGCTGCCCCGAGAGAAGATTGATGGCAAATATATGCCCGCAGATGCGTTTTTCGACTCCTTAGCAGTCGATCGGGGCAACAAAGCGATCGGCGTAGTTTTATCGGGAGCCGATGGAGACGGCGCCTTGGGGCTGATGACAATCAAAGCAGCCGGAGGCGTGACTTTTGCTCAATGCGAAGAAACAGCAAAATTCAAGGGTATGCCGAATACCGCCGTAGCTACAGGTAATGTAGACTTCGTTCTGCCGCCTGAGGCAATTGCGCGGGAACTGGCAAATCTCAGCCACCATTCCTTTTTGGCTGGGCCGCTCCCCGTCACAATCGCTGAAGCATTGCCCGAACCGGGATCGGCCTTAGCGACTATTTTTGGGCTGCTGAAATTGAGCGCAGGCGTTGACTTCACGCAGTACAAAGCGGCCACCCTGAACCGGCGAATGCAGCGGCGCATGGTGCTGTACAAGATGGAACGATTGGAAGATTACGCTCAATATCTCCTCGACCATCCGACGGAAGTCACAGCTTTATATGAAGAAATCCTGATCCACGTCACCAGTTTTTTCCGCGACTTAGAAGCTTTTGAACGCTTAAAAGAGTACGTTTTCCCCACAATTACCCACAATAAATCGGCAGAAGTTCCGATTCGGATTTGGGTTGCAGGATGTTCTACAGGGGAAGAAGTTTATTCGATCGCCATTTGCTTGTTAGAGTTTTTGAGCGATCGAGTTATCCCGCCGCCGCCGATTCAGATTTTTGCTACGGATATCAGCGAGACGGCTATCAAGAAAGCGAGGTCTGGTTTCTATTTAGAAAACCAGATGTTAGGGGTTTCCGAAGAACGGCGCGATCGCTTCTTTGTCTCCGTAGAAGGCGGATATCGCATCTGCAAAATAGTCCGCGAACTGTGCGTGTTTGCCCGACAAAACTTAGGCATCGACCCGCCTTTCTCTAATCTCGATCTGATTAGCTGCCGCAATGTGATGATTTACTTGGCAGAACGTTTACAACAACGAGTTGTGTCAGTTTTTCATTACAGTCTCAACCGAACAGGCTTCCTGATGCTCGGCACTTCCGAAAGTACGGGCAAATCTTCGGAATTATTTACTTTAGTGGATGGGCCATCTAAAATTTATGCCAAGAAGTTAACTTCGACTCCTCCCCGGCTGCCTTTTGCGCCAAGTTTCTTTCCCCTAACCCGACCCGATAATCCGCAGCCCATGAATGCAAATTTTTCTCATAGCTTTGACTTACAGCGCGAAACAGACCAATTGATTTTAAAGCGGTACAATGCTGTGGGTGCGGTAGTCAACGAGCAGATGGAGATTGTGCAACTCCGGGGAGACACCAATCGGTACTTAAGACTCACACCCGGAACGCCGACTTTAAACTTGTTCGCAATGGCGGTACCAGGATTGTCTGTTGACCTTCGCACTGCAATTTATCAAGCGCAAACTCAGAAGGTGACGGTTAGAAAAGAACGGCTGAGGGTGCAAGAGGGGGAGGAGAGGCATCTAGTCAATTTTGAGGTGATTCCGTTCCAGCCGGCTAGCGCGGAAACACGCTACTTTTTGGTGTTGTTTGAAGAAAGTTTACCCCCAGCGATCGACCTGATAATCGACAGTTTGGATAGCTTAGAACCAAGCGATTTAGAGCGGGAAGTAATGCGCCTGAGGCAAGAACTTGCCATCGCCAAACAAGAGAAAAACATAGCTCAATCACACCTGCAATCGGTGGTAGAGCAGCAAGAAAATCTCACGCAAGACCTCAGAGTTGCCAACGAAGAAATTATATCGAGCAACGAGGAGCTACAAAGCATCAACGAGGAACTAGAAACAGCTAAAGAAGAAATTCAAGCTACTAACGAAGAACTGATTACCACTGTGGAGGAACTTCGCACTCGAAATCTCGATTTGCAGCAGGTTAATAACGACGTGACTAATTTGCTGGCCAGTATCAATATTCCAATTTTAATGTTGGGAAACGATTTGCGGATTCGCAGCTTTACGCCAATGGCACAGCGGCTGTTCAATCTGATTTCTAGCGATGTCGGGCGTCCCTTTAGCGACATCCGAGTTAATCTGGAGATTCCCAACTTGGAAGAGATGATTTTGGAGGTGATCGAGAATCTCCAGACCAAAGAACAAGAAGTGCAAACTCAATCGGGATATTGGTACGCCCTCCGCATTCGTCCTTACCGCACAGCGGAAAACCAGATTGAGGGTGTGGTAATGGTTTTAATCGATATTGACGCTCTCAAACGCAGTGCTGCCACTCTAGAAACAGCCCGCAACTATGCGGAAACAATTGTGGAAAGCGTGCCAACGCCTTTAATGGTACTGGATGCTGATTTGCAAGTGAACACCGCCAATCGAGCGTTATACGAAACGTTTCAAGTTTCATCTTCAGAAACCGCTCAAGATTCCTGGTTGGAATTTGCTACCGGGCCGTGGAGTAGCCCGGAACTGCGAGAGCTTTTGGAAGATCTTCTGGTTAATAATGTTGAGATTACCAACTTTGAGATCGAGCAGGTTTTTGGGCGGCTGGGGCAGAAAACTTTGCTGCTAAATGCTTGTAAGGTTGAACCCGAAGAGAGGGTTTCAATGATTCTGCTGTCGATCGAGGATATCACAGATCGCAAGCAGTTTGAGACAGAGCGATCGCAGTTATTGGAGCAGGAACAGTCAGCCCGCCAACAAGCAGAAAGGGCGAACCGAGCTAAAGATGAATTTCTAGCGAATCTCTCCCACGAATTGCGCAATCCCCTGACTCCGATTCTGGCGTGGTCACAAATGCTGCGATCCCGGAAGCTTAAAGAAGCAGAAACCGATCGCGCTTTAGAGGTGATCGAGCGCAGCGCGAGGGCGCAAGCTCAGTTAATCGAAGATCTTCTCGATATTTCTCGGATTACCAACGGCCAGCTTAAACTGTCTACCCGTTCGATCGATCTGCGGCTAGTGGTGCAAGCTGCGCTGGAAGGGGTTCAATTCTCAGCTTCCGCAAAAAACATTCAAATTGTTCCGCATTTGAGTTCTGTAAATGTCTTAGGCGATATCGATCGCTTGCAGCAAGTTTTATGGAATATCCTGTCTAATGCGATTAAGTTTACTCCGGTGGGGGGACGAGTGGAAATCACGCTCTCGGCGATCGAGAATTATGCTGAAGTTCGAGTCACCGACACGGGAAAAGGGATTAAGCCTGAGTTATTGCCGTATATTTTCGATCGCTTCCGCCAAGGAGATTCCAGCACGACTAAGGCGAATCAAGGGCTGGGATTGGGCTTGTCGATCGTGTACCATCTTGTTCAACTGCACGGGGGAACGGTGCAAGCCGATAGTCCGGGTGAGGGACAAGGAACTACAATAACTTTGAGATTGCCGTTGAGAGCCTCGCCTGAAGAGTTGACACCGCCAAGCGCACCTGAGCAGGCTCCATTGCCAGAGCAGGCCACAGAGACGCTCGTCGATGAGCGCCTTCCCTGTTTGGATGGTTTGCAAGTTTTAGTTGTAGATGATGAGGCTGATACCCGGGATCTCTTAAAATTTGTGCTGGAAAATTACGGCGCTGATGTTTTGGCAGTAGAATCTGCAAAAGCAGCGATGGCAGCTTTGACGGCAAAACCCGGCAGATATGACGTGCTAATCTCGGATATCGGAATGCCTGAGGAAAACGGGTATTTCTTAATTCGGCAAGTGCGAGCTCTTGCTGCCGAAGCTGGAGGAACAATCCCAGCCGCCGCGCTGACTGCGTATGCGAGCGATCGAGAACAAGAAAAGGCGATCGAAGCTGGTTTTCAAACTCATATTGCTAAGCCGATTAAGCCTATTCAACTAGGATTAATTATTGCCAATCTAGCAGGAATCTTTTAATTTATTTTGAGATTCGACTCGGCAGTTTTAACCGCTTCTTGTCACACGCATTCAGAATCCCGCGCCGGACACGGCAATGCCGTTTCCCTACAAATATCGCGTACAATCTGATTTTGTAGGGACACAACAGTGTTGTGTCCTAATTTTGTAGGAAAACAACATTCTTCAATCTTAATATTAATCATTAAAAGTCGCAGAGTCTCGCGCCGAAAACGGCAAAGCCGTTGCCCTACAAATATTGTGTCCTGATTTTGTAGGGACACAACATTGCTGTCTCCTAATTTTAGAGATCCACCACATTCTTGTATCCTAATTTTAGAGAAACACAACATTCTTGTTAGAAATCAACAATCCCTAAAAACAATTGCTAAAAAAAACACAACGTGAGAAAATAGAAAAAAATATACAAATTCAGGAGTTATGATTCTTGGTAACTATTAAATGTCGGGGCATTACCTTCTCAAATATCCAAGCCGCAATCTTTGACAAAGACGGCACTCTAGAGGATTCTCAGGAGTTTTTGAGACTGTTGGGGATGAAGCGAGCGCGCCTCGCAGACGCTCAAATTCCGGGCGTTGGAGAGCCTTTACAAATGGCTTTCGGCATCGAAAGCGGCAGCATTGACCCTACGGGCTTGCTAGCAGTGGGCAGCCGCAGGGAAAATGAGATAGTTGCAGCGGGATACATCGCCGAAACAGGCAGGGGATGGCTGGAATCTTTAACTATTGCGCGCCGCGCTTTTGACGAAGCTGACGAAATGTTTAAAAATAGTGCTGTTTCTCCTTTATTTGTCGGCAGTTTGGAAGTGCTGAAATATCTTTCGGAAGCGGGTTTGAAGCTGGGAATTCTTTCGGCCGCTACGACGGAGGTTGTGCAGAAGTTTGTGAAACACCACGAATTAGCCGACTACATTCAGTTAGAAATGGGAGTTGATTCAACCCTTCATAAACCCGACCCGAAATTGTTTTTGCAAGCTTGTGAGAAACTCGGAGTTGAACCCGCAGCAACTTTGATGGTGGGAGATTCAGCGGGCGATATTCAGATGGGTAAAAATGCGGGCGCGGCGGGCTGTATCGGGATTTGTTGGGGAAATGCGCAGGTTCGTCATTTGGAAAAAGCTGATGTGGCGATCGCATCTTTGGATGAAATTACAATTTTAGCAGATTGAGCAAACATCACATCTTTATACCCATTATTAAAAGTCAAAGCCGACGGTAGGGAAACGGCAATGCCGTTTCCTCCAAATCAGGACACGGCATTGCCGTTTCCCTACAAACAACGCAAACCGAGAATTACGACATCTCTTTCTACGCCGTCAAGTTCGGCAACTTGCGGCAGATATCCCCACCGCTGAAAGCCAAATTTCTCAAACAATCTTAAACTCGGCTGATTGTGAGCAAAAATTATTGCCATGAGAGTTTTAAGCTTCAATTCGGGACTCCGCACAATTGCCGATTGCAATAATTTTTGTCCGATTCCGCAGCGCTGGCGATCGGGTGCGACGTAGATGCTAACTTCTGCTGTATGCTGATAGGCGGCGCGTCCGTAGAAAAGCTGAAAACTCAGCCAGCCAACAATATTTTGTTCTGATTCCATTACCCAAATCGGCAAGGAATTGGGGGAGTGTATTCTGTACCACTGAAGGCGGCTTTCGACTGAGATTGGTTTTAAATCTGCTGTGGCTATTCTGCCCGGTATTGCTGCGTTGTATATTTGAACAATTGCTGGCAAATCGCTTTCTTCTGCGTCGCGGATTTTCATCGTTTGCTTGACTGTTGACTGTTGACTAATGACTAATGACTAATAACTAATGACTATTGTACAGTTCCATAATATCGCTGACAGCCATCCGCGAATTTGCTCCCAAAGTCAGCGGCGATGTGTGTCCTCGCTGCAAGTGTTCGGCCGCCGCACAGCCGATCATTGCTGCGTTGTCTGTACAATATTTTAATGGCGGAAACAATACCCGCAAGTTGTGTTTGGCTGCTGCTGCTTGTAAGTGTTTTCGCAGTCCGCTGTTTGCTGCAACTCCACCGCCGACGGCAATGGTGGTAAGCCCGAAATTTAGCGCGCAGTCGATCGATCTTTTCGTTAAACTCTTAGCTACTGTTTCCTGAAAGCTGGCCGCAATATCATTAATTGTAGAGGCAGGCAAGAAGCCTTCCCCATCCACATTGTTATTTTGTTTTTTGAGTTTCTGCACTAATTGCAAAACTGCTGTTTTCAACCCGCTAAAACTGCTGTCGTAGGGGTGGTAGCCGCCACCAGGCAGCGAAATTCTGCCTTCTGGCAGGGGGTATGCTTGGGGATTGCCAAGGGCGGCTAATTTGTCAATCAGAGGCCCGCCCGGATATCCTAGCTGCAAAAGTCTCGCGACTTTATCAAAAGCTTCGCCGGCGGCGTCGTCGCGCGTGTGTCCTACAGTTTCGTAAACGCCGCAATCTTTGACGTAAATTAAGCTGGTGTGTCCCCCGGAAACTAACAAACACAAAAACGGTGGCTGCAAGTCTGGTTCGGTAAGGTAAGAAGCGTAGATGTGCCCTTCGAGGTGGTGGACACCTAAAAAAGGTTTTTGACGGACTATTGCCAAGCTTTTCGCCGCTGTCAGCCCGACTAACAATGCACCTACTAAACCCGGGGAACAAGTCGCTGCAATGCCGTCAATTTCTGACCAACTCAGGTTTGCCTCCGAGAGACACTGGGCAATTACCTGATTTAGCATTTCTAGGTGACTCCGCGAAGCCACTTCCGGCACTACTCCGCCGTACTGCTCGTGGATTTTAATTTGCGATGCTACAACATTGCTGCAAACTTGACGATTCTTAACAATTGCTGCTGCTGTTTCGTCACAACTTGTTTCGATTGCGAAAATGGTTGCCATTAACTGGTAATTTTATTTGATAGGTTAGCTATTGCTAGCTTAACTAATTCGGCGCAAGTCCCCCGCTATACCTGTACTCAGGTTATTGTTGAGGGATCTTTGCCCGATCGACAGGTAAGGCCATCATCTGATGCAATGAAGGAATATCCTCGCGGTATTGCTAGCTCAGCACTGACCTATGAAAACGCGAATCCCTCTTTATTATTGGGCTTTGTCGCATCAATGATGGATACTTGAGACTGTCAAGAAACACGGTAATCTGGATTCCAGATCGGCAAGTTGAAATGCTTGTACAAAAACTTATTGTTTTGTAACAAAAGGAAACAATTCCATGCGACGATTGTTTGCTGCAATTTTAGTGTTGAGTGTCTGGATCAGTTTTGCTCCAGTTGCTTCGGCTTACAATTTAGTGCCGTGCAAAGACTCTCCCGAATTCAAGGAACTAGCTAAAACTGCACGTTCTACTAATGGCGACCCGGCATCCGCGAAAGCGCGGTTCGAGCGCTATTCTCAAGCTATGTGCGGCCCCGAAGGATACCCGCACTTAATCGTAGACGGCAACTTGAGCAAAGCAGGGGACTTTTTGATTCCTAGCATACTGTTCTTGTATATCGCAGGTTGGATTGGTTGGGTGGGCCGTTCTTATCTGCAAGTTACCAAAAAATCAGCAACCCCAGAGGAAAAAGAGATTATTATCGACGTTCCTTTGGCAATCAAATGTATGCTGAGCGGCGTTTTATGGCCTCTGGCAGCTCTGACATCAATCACCAGCGGTGAAATGTTTGCAAAGGACGACGAAATTACTGTTTCCCCCCGCTAAAATTGGGAAATGGAGAAGAGCTAATAGCTAACAGTTAATCACTTAACTGGGAATTAGCAATTAGCCCTAGATCGATCGGCAATTACCAACTGTCTCAAATTTTTAGGAGCAGAATTCATGCAATACTTTGTCAAGTTTCTTTCGACCGCACCAGTCTTGGCTATCCTTTGGATATCTATTCAAGCTGCGGGTTTAATTGAATTTAACCGCTTTTTCCCAGACCTGCTTTTCCATCCGATGCCTTAAGATTTGAGGGAAATTAGGTTGCAAAACCTAGGAGAGAAAAGTTGAGAGTTTTGACTTTTGAGTGATGAGTTACAGGTTAATTTAGCGCTAAAAGATCAAAACTCTCAAACCGTACCAGTTGGTGCAAGACGAGCACATAAATGGCGAAAAGCCAAGCATCTAAACTATTTAGTTATCAAATTAGTTGCTACTGACTAATGGCTAATGACTGTTGACTGATGACTAATGACTAATGACTGTTGACTGATGACTAATGACTAATGACTAATGACTAATATTGTGAATCGATGAAGTCTTATCTCGCCGCAGCAATTCAAATGACTAGCTTGCCTGACCTGCAAAAAAATTTGGTTCAGGCAGAGGAATTAATCGACCTGGCAGTGCGTCAAGGTGCGGAGTTAGTTTCCTTACCAGAAAATTTCTCGTTTATCGGAGAAGAGGAGGAAAAGATTGCTTCAGCAGAGGCGATCGGACTCCACAGCGAAAAATTCCTCAAAACGATGGCCCAGCGGTTCCAGGTAATGATTCTGGGCGGCGGATTTCCCGTGCCGACGGAGGGGGGGAAGGTATACAATACCTCTTTGCTGGTAGACCAAAACGGCACTGAAGTGGCAAGGTACAGAAAAGTACATTTGTTCGATGTGAATGTGCCAGACGGCATTACTTACAGGGAATCGAACACTGTGAAAGCTGGTGAAGATTTGCCACCGGTTTATGTGTCGCCGGAGTTGGGGACGCTGGGACTTTCGGTGTGCTATGACGTGCGGTTCCCGGAAGTGTACAGGCATTTGTCGTACAAGGGGGCTGATGTTTTGTTCGTGCCGGCGGCGTTTACCGCTTACACTGGCAAGGATCACTGGAAGGTTTTGCTGCAAGCTAGGGCGATCGAGAATACTTGTTATACGATCGCCCCCGCACAAACTGGCCGCCACTACGGCCGCCGTCAAACTCACGGTCACGCGATGATTATCGACCCTTGGGGTGTGGTTTTGGCGGATGCTGGAGAGGAACCGGGTGTGGCTATTGCAGAAATTAATCCCGATCGACTAGAACAAGTCCGCCGCCAGATGCCGTCGCTGCAACACCGGGTTTTTATGTGAAGGAATTTTGAGACCAATTGGTCTCAAAATTTCAGTCCCGTCAGCGACAAGACCTAACAACTTTTTATTCGCTCAAGTAATTGTGTAGGTTCGTACACAAAAAACTTAGATCGTGTGGGTGCGATCGACCAAAAGAACCGGTTGTGGCGGGTTTACGCTGAATCTATGACTGATATTGTCGATCGGGCGTGACTGTGGGCTCCGAGAGCTTAATATATTGTTTTTTCCCGGAGATGAACGACCAATAACTCGCGATAAAATGTCTAAGGCAGGTTCAATGGGCGTGCACTTCTGCTAAAAGGCGAATTGGCGAAAGTAGAATTGCACGAAATGCGTCTTTTTTGGATAAATGAAACACACTCTTTCGGTTTTAGTTGAAGATGAAGCGGGTGTCCTCACTCGAATTGCTGGTTTATTTGCCCGTCGGGGTTTTAATATTGAAAGTCTGGCCGTCGGTCCGGCGGAGCAAGTAGGAATATCTCGGATTACGATGGTTGTACCCGGAGATGACCAGGTTATCGAGCAGTTGACCAAGCAACTGTACAAGTTGATTAACGTGCTTAAAGTTCAGGATATAACAGAAATTCCCTGTGTGGAACGGGAGTTGATGTTGCTGAAAGTTAATGCTGCTAGCGGCACGCGATCGGAGATAATTGAGTTAGCTCAGATTTTCAGAGCCCGCGTGGTGGATATAGGTGATGATACGCTGACATTGGAAGTTGTCGGAGATCCGGGTAAAATGGTGGCGATCGTCCAGGTTCTGAATAGATTTGGGATTAAGGAAATTGCTCGGACTGGGAAAATTGCCCTAACGAGAGAGTCGGGGGTAAATACTGAGTTTCTCAAGTCTTTGGAAGCGAAAGTTTGAGTCAGGAGTCATCACTCATTAGTCATTAGTCATTAGTCAGAAAGAATCTTTGAAATTTTAACTTTTGACTTCTTATTACCAATTACCAATAACTAATGACCAATGACTGATGACTCCTGACTAATTACCATTCAGGTTGACTTTCTATCAAAAGTGTGGCTGCGATGCTGTCTACAGGCTTTGAGAAAAAGTATCCTTGTCCGTATTCGCATTGCAGTGCTCTGAGTAAATTAAGCTGTTCTATGGTTTCGATTCCTTCAGCAATTACATCCATGCCTAAATGACTGGCTAAAATTAAAATTGTCTGTACAATGGCTTCGTTTCCTTCATCTTCAGTCATGCGGCTGACAAAAGCTCGATCGATTTTTAAAGCGTCAGTTGGAAAAGTGTGCAGGCGGCTCAAAGAAGAATAGCCAGTGCCGAAATCGTCAATATATAATTGAATTTCTAATTTTTTCAATTCTGCAAGGATAGCGACTGCTGATTCGGAGTTCTCCATGATGACGCCTTCAGTAATTTCTAACTTTAAAGTACGGGGGTCAAGCTGAGTTTCTTCTAAAATTTCGCGAATGCGATCGATTAAATCCGGTTGTTTAAATTGTTGATTAGAAAGGTTGACGCTGACAGTCAACGGCGGATTTTCTGGGAATTTTTGGTGCCACTGGTGGGTCTGACTGCAAGCCGATCGCATCATCCACCAACCAATAGGTACAATCAATCTAGTTTCTTCTGCTACTAAAATAAACTCGCCGGGACAGACTAAACCTCGCTGCGGGTGATACCACCGCAGCAGCGCTTCAAAACCCCTGATTGTACCGCTAGTTAGAGAGACGATGGGCTGATAGTAAAGCTGGAATTCCTGGGATTCTAAAGCGCGCCGCAGGTCGTTTTCCAGTTGCAAAAGGGCGACGGCGCGAGTGTGCATACTTAAGTCAAAAACTTCGTGACGAGCTTTGCCCAATCCCTTAGCATGATACATGGCAGCATCTGCATCTCGGAGCAGTTCTTCAGGTCGATCGTACAATGTTCGGAACTGGACATTGGGAACAGGAGAGTCGGAAGCTAAGCAAGACAAAGAAGTTTCCCGATCGATATTTCCCAGATTCCCGGCGATCGACAGTTGGCTGGTTTCCCTTGGATACGGAGGAGGAAAACCAGAACAAACAATCCCAATGCTAGCACTGGTAAAAACTTGATACTCATTAAGGTAAAAAGGCTCTGCCAGTTCCGCTTGGACTCGTTGGGCAATCAGGATCGGATCTTCGGCGCTATTGATATTTTCCAGCAAAATAGCGAATTCGTCGCCGCCGAGACGGGCAACGGTATCTCCAGTGCGCAAACAGATTCCCAGACGCTGCGCGATCGCGATCAGCAACCGATCGCCCACTAAATGCCCCAAACTGTCGTTAACAACCTTAAAGCGATCGAGATCGATAAACAGCACCGCAAACACAACCTCGGGGCGGCGTTTTGAAAGCTCGATCGCGTGTCCCAAGCGATCCATAAATAAAGCTCGGTTGGGCAAACCCGTTAGCATATCGTGCAAAGCATCGTGTACTAACTTCTCTTCTGCTATTTTGCGGACGGTGATATCTTCGACAGTGCCTTCGTAGTAAAGCAATTTGTCGCCAGCGCCTCGAACAGCCCGGCCGTTCTCGGAAACCCAGATCGTGGTGCCGTCAGCGCGGTAAACTTGGGACTCGAATTCTGACACAAAACCGTGTTTTTCGATCTCGTGCAAAAACTCGACGCGGCGCTCGGGATCGAGGTAGAGTTGGCGATCGATGTTGCGTATGTTCGCCATCAATTCGGCGGGCGACTCGTAGCCATAAATTCTTGCCAAAGCAGGGTTAGCACTGAGGTAGCGCCCGTCAGGCGTTGCCTGGAAAATGCCTTCGATCGCATTTTCAAAGATGCTGCGGTATTTCTCTTCGGCCTGTTGCAGCGCGAATTCTGCCTGCTTGCGATCGCTGATATCGGTCAAGGTGCCGAGATAGCCCAGAACTTCCCCGCTTTTGGCAATTTCTGGCACTGCTTGCCAAAATACCCAGGTTGTGAAGTCGCCGTTGCAAAAGCGGTACTCTAATTTACAAGGCAACTTCTCTTTGACAGCGCCATACCAAACGCTCAAAACGCGATCGCGGTCTTCGGGATGCAAACTTTGCGTCCAACCTTCGCCTATTGCCTGTGGTGCTGTCAGCCCCGCCATCTCCAAAAATCGCTGGTTGACGTACAAGCAATCTCCACCAGCGTCGGCGCGGAAAATCCCGACCGGCAGGATTTTTGCCAAAGTGTAATAGCGGTATTCGCTTTCTAGCAGCGCGCTGGCAGCTACTTTCGTCTCTGTGATGTCAAACATTGCACCTTGAAGAATGACGGACTTGCTTGCTTCATCGCGAACTGCAGTCGCTCGATCGCGGAACCAGACGACTCGGCCGTTGCGGGCGATCGCGCGGTATTCTGAAACGAGCGGCCCGTCCCAAAATATCTCTTCTCCACTGGTAAATTTCTGTGTGGCGTTTTCAACTAACACGCGATCGCGGTCTTCTGGGTGAACGAGTTTGAGCCACAGGTCGGGGTCTGCCCTCCATTCAGCTACAGAATAACCCAGAAAAGTCTCGATTTGCGGGCTGATATAAAGTTTGGCAGCGGTGCGGTTGAGGGGAGAAATGTAGGTGACAGCCGGCATTTGTTCTACAAGAGCGCAGTATTTTGCTTCTACTGTGGACAGTGCTGCTTCTAGGCGCTGGCGCTCTAATTCGGCGGCGGCCCGTCCGGCAAAAATGCTGAGAATTAGTCGGAAGTTGGCAAGATGTGCTTCCGGGAGGGGTCGATCGTGGAAAATACAAATAATGCCTAAAGGTTCGCCGTAAGAGTTTTTCAACAAGACTCCCAGGAAACTGCGCGCACCTGTAACTACCAATCTGCGGTCTTCTGGAAAGGTTTCCAGGAGGCAGTCAGGACAGGAGTACATTCCCCGCTCGATCACCAGCGCTTCGGGAGTATTGGCGGTGTCGCACTCAAAGTTTGGCGGCCACAATCCGTCGCTCCAAAAACTGATAACTTGCAATCTATCGGGAGCAGCATCGGCGCGTTCCTTCGACTTAATCAATTTGGCTGCGACGGCGGTGCAAACTCCGAGTGCTGAGGCTAAGTGGCGAACTAAGGCATCAAAGAATTCTGCTCCCGCCGGCGAATCAGTACCTGCTAGGATCTCGCCCAGCAAATCTTCCTCTAGTTGCGCGGAAGCAGTTAGTTTGGGAGGATTATCTGCCTTCGGGCGATCGCGATTTTCCCCCATCGAACCCGAAATGCTCACACTTAGGGTTTGGATGCTTCCAGGCCCGACAATAGGCGAAGAATTCACAGTTGGGCGCTGTTTCTGGCGCAAGAATAGAGCGCCGCCTGTACTTAAAACTTTACCCAATAATCTCTCAGTTGGCGGCAACAGATTTGAGTTGGAGAAAATCCCACAGTTTTTCCAAATTTTCAATCCCGCAGATTTATCTGCGGGGTTTAATTCTGCCAACTGCCGTTTCTCTTCTGCCAGAGGGAGACTGGGGGGTCTTCGCTGCCACTTGAGATAAATCGCGGACGCCAAGGCTAAAGTCACCGATAATCCCAGAAGGTATGCCAGAATCTCAAAGTAAAAAAATAAATTTAGATCGAACATCGATTAGCACCGCTCAACAATTGTTGTAGTTATCTAAAGCCAATCTATTAAAAAATCACTAAGTATCGTCACGGATGGGTAACGAATACGAGGTAGGATCGCAGTGAAAGCGACAAGAGAGTTAACAGTTCACAAAAAACCGGGCAATACTTGACATTACCGAACTTTTTGTGGTTCTTTTCGTACAGGATCAACCCGTACAGGTGAAACTGCAAACACCTCTATACGGTTTCTACACTCCTCAAAGGGTGAGTTTCCGTTTATTTTTTTAATCATATTTAATAATGCTGCATTCACATTAGAATTAATCAGGGTTTGATTCAAAGACCGAAACAACCCACGTTTAACTCTCTTACGCTGGTAAGACTCTTGCTTGCCGACAGGCTCTAAATCCCAAAAGCTACACTTACTTGTATAAGATTCTTCTGTAACTGTTACCTCGATACCCACTAACTCAGCTTTGTAAGCAATCATTTCTCTGAGCTTGGCATAAGAAATTACTACAAAAGTCTGATGAGTTTTTTGGGCTAAGGCTAAATTTTGTTTCCACGCCACATTTTTTCCAATAACTAACTGCCCGATTTTCTCATCCACCAACCCCTTAACAATCAAACTGCTGGTTTGAGGAAGGTAGTTTTTTACTCGCTTGTTTCGCTTAAAGGTGATTTGCTGAATTTGGCGCGCGGTATATTTCCCTTGGTCAACTTTTGATTGTAAAAATGCTCGGCGCTTATTGAAACATTGATTGATTAATTGGAGATATTTTCCATCAGATAGAGTAGGAGTAAATGTTAGCTGATTCGATGATGTCAAAGCGACGAGGTTATCAATCTCTAAATCTATACCTGCTATGAGTTGGGGATTTAAATCCACCAACTTTACAGGCTTTTCACAAACAACCTCAACAAGGCAGATAGCTGTTTCATAAACTATCATTACCTCTATGAGGTCTTGGGCTTTTGTAACAATTATTATGTCACCTTGAGATAAATCAAGTAGCCCATTATTTTTATGTTCACCCCTTTCTCCTATCAATTGGTTATCATAATAAATTAACAAGTTACGTCCACAGGTTTGAGGTTGGTATTTTTGGATGTTAGGGGGGGATAAAAATTGATGGATATCTCGGCAATAAGCCATTATTGACTTTTTCCAAGCATCCCCATCGTGAAGAACTTGTTTGAGAACTTGATAGTTAATTTGCTCTGGTAAATATTTATAGTCGGCTGTTGGTTTTAGGATGGCATATAAATTTTTGAGACTCCTGGCACAGCCAACTTGATACCCAGACTTAAAAAAGTGTTTCCTCATGTAATAGTTACCATGATTGTAGAGATTTATGGACAGAAACGATAAGTTATCAAACTGTTTAAAAAACTGATGCTGCCGATCTATGTAATGCTTTTCAACGACAATCATAATTTTTTTTAGAAAACGAATTTTTTTTATTGCTTTGCTAAGCAATGTACAATAAAGTTCAATGATTATCTGATATAGTGTAACACCCATGATGAAAGCAATCGTTTTTGAAACCCCCGGAAGCCCGTCAGTATTGCAACTGCAAGATATCCCCGCCCCTACTATACAAACAGAAACTGATGTTTTGGTGCGGTTGCGAGCGGCGGGTATCAATCCGATAGATACTAAGTTGCGGGCGCGAGGCACTTTTTACCCCGAGAAAACTCCTCACGTTTTGGGGTGCGACGGTGCTGGAGTCGTAGAGGCTGTAGGTGCTGGTGTGCAAAGTTTCCAAGTGGGAGACGAGGTTTTTTTCTGCAACGGCGGTTTGGGCGGGTCGAGGGGTACTTATGCTGAGTTTGCCGTTGTAGACCAACGCTTTCTCGCCCTCAAGCCTGCTGCTTTAAGTTTTGCTGAGGCGGCGGCGGCACCGTTAGTTTTAATTACAGCATGGGAATCGCTGTACGATCGAGGGCGCTTGCAAGCCGGGCAAAAAGTGCTGATTCAAGCTGGTGCCGGCGGTGTCGGTCACGTCGCGGTACAGTTGGCGAAGTTGCAGGGTGCTGAGGTTTGCACTACTGTTAGTTCTGAGGAAAAAGCCAATTTTGTCAAGCAGTTAGGTGCAGATTTAGTAATTTTATACAAAAATACTGATGTTGTCGATGAAGTTTTGACTTGGACTCAAGGACAAGGAGTTGACTTGGCTTTCGATACAGTCGGGGGAGAAACTTTTTATCAAACTATTCCGGCTGTGAAGATTTATGGAGATTTGGTAACAATTTTGGAACCCGATCCAGCTTTGGGCAATTTGACCACAGCGAGAATGCGAAATCTGCGAATTAGTCTGGAATTAATGTTAACACCGATGCTGCAAAGTTTGGTGGAGGAACAGGAACAGCAGGCTCATATTTTGCAGAAGTGTGCTCGTTTGTGCGATCGCAATTTGCTCAAAATTCACGTCAGCCAAACTTTCCCTCTCGAACAAGCTCAAGCCGCTCACGAACTGTTAGAAACAGGCTCAGTAGCCGGTAAAATAGTTTTGGTAATTTCCTAAATTTCCTACCCAATCTGCTAGCTTCGCTATAGTGTCCAGTCATGGATCTAGAAACCAGGTTAAGGCCATTTTTTCTGGCTAAAAAACCCGGTTTATTGAGTTTTTGTGCGTAAGTAGCTTTTAACGCCAACCGCCATTGCGTTTGGAAACGCCGCCAGAAATTGAAAAGTTTTTTTTGACGAATAAGAACGAAGATGAAAACTTGAATAAGTTGGCGTTCGTTTTTTTTGCTCGTGTTTAAAAAACGTTGGTTGGGCGATTGGGATTGCGCCTACAAAAACAAAACCCGACGATAGCGGGTTTTGTTTTTGTGCCCGTAAAATTCGCGGTTTCTAGCCTCCCGGACTTCAACCCGCGTTCTAAATTTACTCAACCCGCTATCGTCGGGTTTTGTTTGTGTAAGCGCGGTTTCTAACCGCCCGAACTTATTTAAGTTGTATACTCCGCATTAATCTTCACATAGTCGTAACTCAAATCGCATCCCCAAGCTTTCGCAAAACCGCTGCCATTCCCGACACTAACCTGAATTAAAACCGTATCAGCTTTCAAATATTCCCCCTCCGCAGCCGCTTTCATGTAATTACTCGCAGCAGCGCGATCGAACTCTTTCGGTTGCCCGTTTTCCAGCATCAAAAAATCCCCTAATTCAATCCGCAAATTTTCTTGATCGAAAGGTACACCAGCGCGCCCAGCCGCCGCCGCAATTCTCCCCCAATTCGGATCGCGTCCGAAAATAGCAGCTTTCACCAAAGAAGAACCGACAATTGTTTTGGCAATTTTACTCGCAGAAACTTCATCCAGCGCGCCGCTAACTTGCACTTCCATCAAACAAGTTGCACCTTCGCCGTCACGGGCGATCGCCTTTGCTAAATGTACGCAAACTTCTGTCAGCATCGCCTCTAATTTTTCAGCATCCGCCCCCATTTCTGTAATCGCTGGTGTGCGAGATTGACCGTTCGCCAAAGCAATTAGCGAATCGTTGGTACTGGTATCTCCGTCAACAGTAATTTGATTGAAACTTCTGTTAGCCGCCCGACTCAGCATTTCTTGCCACAAATGCGACGACACTGCTGCATCGCAAGTTACAAATGCTAGCATTGTTGCCATATTCGGGTGAATCATTCCCGAACCTTTGCAAATGCCGCCAATGCGGACGGGTCGATCGCCAAACATAGTTTCCAAGGCGATCGTTTTCGGCACTAAATCAGTCGTACAAATAGCCTTAGCAGCCGCATCGGAACCAGTTTCCGATGCCTCAGCAACTAATCGCGGAATTCCCGCCCTCAGCGGGTCCATTTTAATCCGCTGTCCGATGACGCCTGTCGAGGCCAAAAGAATTGATTCTGGAGGAATATTCAGCGCTTCTCCCAATAATTTGGCACTTTCGAGGGCATCGGCCAAACCTTGTTCGCCAGTAGCAGCATTAGCTTGTCCCGCATTGCACAAAATTGCTTTCGCGCTTGGTTTCGCTTGCAAACGCTGGCGGCAGTAGTCCACGCAAGCGGCCCGGACAGTGGATGTAGTAAAGACTCCTGCGGCGATCGCGTCCACCTCTGACAAAATTAAACTTAAATCCGGCAAGCCTGAAGGCTTCAAACCCGCTGTAATTCCAGATGCTCGATACCCTCTGGGTGCTGTAACTCCGCCGTCAATTTCTTTCCAGTCCGACATCATGACCTCCCTAGTAGCCTTCAATCTGCTGAAAGGGGATTATACCATTTTAGATTTTAGATTTTAGATTTTAGATTTTAGACTTCGGCGTGAGGGCTCAGTCGAACGATTTTAGATTTTAGATTTTAGATTTTAGATTTTAGATTCTTTTGAACCCAATTTTTCATTCCCATTCCCAATTCCCAATTCCCCATAAAACTAATCGCGGCTTCCAATCTAGAGTTAGAACTCAAGAAGAAGTCGCGATGGTTTTGTAATTGACATTATTAATTTTTAGCTGGCAAACAAACTCGATTCAACTATCTCGCCGTTGAAAAAAGGAGTTATTTGCGATCGATACTCGCTGGAGAGCCAGCATCTAAACCAACTTCAGCAGCCACACGGCTCAGCATGGATTCCTGACGGTTTTTGACGACGTGTTGATGGCGCATCATCAGGGTGCGGGCTTGTTCTTGAGTTGACATAACTAATTTCTCCAAATTATAGGTAATAACTTCGTAGACAATTGTCGAAATTGAGCTTGCCCTAGCTCATAGTGGCGTTGCTGCGATCGTAACTGGCTTGAAAGCTGGGCTGCGGTTTGCCTTGAATGTGACCCCAGTAGTGCGAATCTTCCATCCCGACTTCGGTGGCGGTGCGGTTGAGCATGGATTGCTGCCGGTTCTTCACCAGTTGGTGGTGGCGCATCATCAGAGAGCGAGCTTGATTTTCGGTAGACATATGCGGTTCCTCCGTATTCTTTAGATTAATGTTGGGCTGTTTTTTTCTTCTCTTCTATCACTATAACAGACAATTCTGTATCTAAAGCTACCAAATCAAAATTGTCATAAAACTTTACAATTGGGCTATTGGGCGAGAAGGTCGATCGAGGGTGCAGGGAGTGCGATCGGGCTTGGGCTAGTGGATTCAGGCCCAACCTCCAGCAGCCGTTGGCAAAATTTGACAATATTCATCTTCTAAGAGCCACATTTTAGCGGCTTCGTAATTGCTAGTGGCAAAAATAACTTTATAGTTTGGTTCAAAGTTATGGATGCAGAATTTGGCCTCTCAAGGGAGTCGAAGTTGCCTTAGTTAACAGTAAATTTAATAAGTAGCTAAGTAGGTAGGCGCTGTAAAACACAATTATGTTAAGGATTGTAAAGTATCCTTAGCCCTAAGCGTGGCTAAGTTAGCCCTGTTTACATATTGTTACATAGCTCGGTTTAATCCCGCTTACCTACTTAAATCATTATTATTGAGTTGTGTAATTAATTTTGTTTAGGTACTTAATACAACTATTAACAATTAATTATTACAGACACAACTTATTTTAATGAAGGGTTTATTGGGGTAAATCAGGAAATTGAGGTGGGAACTTACCCTGCCACCAAAAATGGGGTTTTTCTCCATTGGGAAAAGCTCCAACTCTCATCTGAGATGTTTGAGAATTAGCAGTTAATGGGGTTGGGTTACTGACCGGAGATTTTAAGTAAAAATTCCCTTCTTCAGGATTAATAAATTGAGGTTCTTCTGTGACCGCAGCAGTTCCATTCGTTCCATAGATATTCGCATAGTTATCAGGAAGCCATCCAGCATAAATCGGACGGGTGGTATTATTTTCTCCAAAGATTAAGTTCTGGCTAATCTCAATATCTTTTTGACGCAAAATCTTTTCGATGTCAGAGTTAGCCGCCAAATAGCGATCGCTATAACCGATTTGAAAGCCCCTATTTTTGCTAAAAATATTATTCTTGATTTCAACATTTTGAAGATTATTAGAAAATAAATATAACCCTCCCGTAATCCAAAAAAAGCTTTCTCCTGGGTTCGGTTTACCATAACCATTATGATGAACCGTGTTATTATAAATTTTAATATTATGCCGTAACCCATCATTTCCCCATCGGGCAAAGAGAATTCCGGTTCCCCAGTTATCATAAATTAAGTTATGATGAAATCGAATATTTTTTGCTTCTGAACCTCCTTCTACTGCTAAAGCAAATCCTGCCCCATTACAATCATGAACAACATTATTAAAGACCTCAACATCTTCTAAGACTCCCACCCAACTATCCACATATAATCCTTGTCGTGCCATGTGGTGAATATAGTTATGATGGACGGTTCCATATTTACTCTTTTCTTTAA
This sequence comes from Microcoleus sp. S28C3, assembly GCF_036700785.1. Classification (NCBI taxonomy): domain Bacteria; kingdom Bacillati; phylum Cyanobacteriota; class Cyanophyceae; order Oscillatoriales; family Microcoleaceae; genus Microcoleus; species Microcoleus sp. S28C3. Next base: position 47,958 of record NZ_JAUBPO010000033.1, read on the forward strand.
CATCAATTCCTTCTTTTTTCCCATCCTTAACTAAGTTATAAGCAACTTCAAAATTTTCAACCCCACCGATTGAAATTGCTTCATGGGGAGCTTCTGAAAAATCATTTAAAAAGTCAGCCATCTTCAGGTCGTTTGCATTAATAACCGTATTTCCTATTACTTTATAGCGATCGCCCCCCCAAACACCAATACCTGGGGAAAACGTATTTTCTGTTTTATTATTATAAAGGTTAATAAAATGGCTATTTCTAACTGTAATCCCAGAATTATGAGAATTAATAACTTCTAAATCTTCGACTTGAATATAACTAACATTTTGTAACAAAAATGCACCTTGATCGTGAGGATAATGGGATTTCTTACCAGAAGGAGGCTCTACTTTAACTGCATCCGCATCAATAATAACCCGTTCTTCAGGATAGGCTCGATAAGTAATCCAAGCCTTTTCTGTCCCTGAATTTTTAGCTTGAATTTGTTCTGTGAGGCGATAAGTTCCCTCCCGAATATAAACTGTTTCACCCGCTTTTAAGACCCACGCTGCGTGATTAATTGTTGACCAAGGATGCTCAAGTGAACCGTTATTTGTATCACTGCCATTTGGTGCAACATAAAAACCATGAGGATGGATTTGTGATAAACTTCGCGATGTCCAGCACTCGCCACTAATCGCCAATAGAAATCCTGCTAATACTAACGTGATGAACCTATGAACGGTTTTTCTCATCATGAAGTTTTTTTAGGTAGCATTTAATCCTCACTGTTTAAACATTAAAGCACTTTCGTAATTTTGTAAATCTAGTAAGTAGGTAGGCGCTGTAAAACACAATTATGTTAAGGATTGTAAAGTATTCTTAGCCCTAAGCGTGGCTAAGTTAGCCCTGTTTACATAATTCTACATAGCTCGGTTTAATCCCGCTTACCTACTTATAATTTCAATTAACATCAAGTCCCGCCCTAAAGAAACTATGCTGTACCCACAATTGCAGAGAACCCCCTAGCCCCTTTTTCAGGAGGATGCCAGGGGGAGCGAAAGGCTCTGACGTTAGTTTTTCAAGTTGTGTGTACAGGGTAGCCCTTAAGAAAGGCGTGCCCGGGAATAAGCGGCCCTAATCGTCAAACAGTAGACAGGTGCTACATCAGACGTTAAGTTGACACGAATGCTACTCGGCGACTTCCGCTTCCGCTTCCGCTTCAGGTGCATCTGGCACATCTTGCTTGATTGTCAAATAGCGAATCACTTCTTCGCTCAGACGCATCGCGCGCTCCAGGGTAAAAATTGCAGCGCCCGGAGCTGTATAGTTCATTTGAACGTATACTCCGTCCCGGTGCTTGCCGATTTCGTAAGCCAAACGGCGCTTGCCGCGGTGCTGAGTTTCGATGCTTTCAGCACCTTGATCGCGCAAAATAGTTTGATATTTAGCGATCGCCTGGTCTGTCATTTCCTCACCCAAATCTGGGCGCAGAATGTACATAGTTTCGTAAATAAACGGTTTCATGGCAATAATCCCCTTATGGACAACAAGGCTTCTCACGAAGCAAGGACTTATAATCATATCCCAACAATGAACAATCTCAAAACCAAAAAACCAAATTCCCCAAACAACACTCCCTCGCGGTGGAGCACCCTGTGGACGTACAGCATCATGAGCGCGATCGCACTTTTAATGCTCTTTCCTTTGCTGTGGCTTCTGAGTACCTCCCTCAAATCCCCCACGGAAAACATTTTTCAATTTCCCCCGCAACTGTGGCCGCAACAGCCCACCCTCGAAAACTTCATCAAAGTTTGGCAAACCAACCCCTTCGGCCGCTACCTGTTCAACAGCACCCTGATTGCCGGCCTCACAGTTAGCATCAACGTCCTCTTTTGCGCCCTCGCCGCTTACCCCTTAGCCAGACTCAACTTTCGAGGCCGCGAAGCCATCTTAATCACAATCGTTTCCACAATCATGATTCCCTTCCAAATAGTCATGATTCCCCTATACATATTGACAGTACAACTCGGGCTAAAAAATAGTTATTTAGGCGTAATCTTTCCCGGACTAGCCTCAGCCTTCGGCATCTTTTTATTACGACAAGCATTCCTAGCAGTTCCCAAAGAACTAGAAGAAGCAGCCCGCATCGACGGCTGTACAGAATTAGGCATTTGGTGGCACGTCATGATTCCGGCAATTAAGCCAGCTTTAGTTACTTTAGGAATTTTTGTATTTATCGGTTCTTGGAGCGACTTTCTGTGGCCGCTGCTAGTTTTAGACAGGCCAGAATATTACACGTTACCTTTAGGGGTAGCCAATTTAGCCGGGACATTTTCTTTGGATTGGCGTTTAGTTGCGGCGGGTTCCATTATTTCTATTGTTCCAGTTTTAGGACTATTTTTGCTTTTGCAAAAATACATTGTGCCGACAGAAACCGCCACCGGAGTCAAGGGATAGAATCAAGATAAACAATCGGCATTTATCTGCGTTCATCTGCGGTTAAAAATTCAAATATTTTGAACTCACAACTCACCAAATTTATTTGTTATGTAGGAACGGTCAGAAATTCGCTGGATTGTTGACCGCGCTGGGGTTGTAGATACTATCATCGCTTTTGCAAATGCGATCGATGCCCAAGACTGGCAAAAATTGCGATCGCATCTAGCAGACCAAATAGATATCGACTATTCAGAATTCCCAGGAATCAAACAAACTGTAGTAATTATCAGCGATAATACTCAAGTGCATGGCGCTTTGCGGGACACATCGCAATAAAATCTAATGCACAACTCAAATGCGATCCTAGGTTTCACAATTCAAAATTTCCTCCTACCTGGGAGTGAAAACTGCACTAGGATAAGCAATCCGCTTGTGATTAAACTGTTCCCAAACCCGCACAAAAATCTCCGCAATTAGAGACATATCCTCCCGAGTCAAACCCGAATCGAGCAACTGATTATCCTGCCAGCGAGCCCTCAAAATCCGATTAACCATATTCAAAGCCTCTTCATGAGTAGCATCCTTGAGCGATCGCAAAGCAGCCTCGCAAGAATCCGCCAGCATCAGAATCCCCGTTTCCCGCGACTGCGGAATCGACCCGTCGTAGCGAAAATCCTCCTCCCTCACTTCCCGACTTTCGATTGTTAACTTTGAATTATCCGGATCTGCCAAAGCCGTCTTTAAATCTTCTGCTTCTTTTGCAGCAATTTGCTGCGCTTGGTGGTAGAAATAAGCAATTAACATTGTACCTTGGTGTTCGGGAATAAACGCCTGAATCGCCTTCGGCAATCGATGCTTCCGCGCCATCACCAAGCCCTCGGTAACGTGCTTTTTAATAATCTCCGCGCTCGCCCAAGGGTCATTAATTTGATCGTGTTTGTTGGCCCCGCCCATTTGATTTTCACAAAACCCGAGGGGGTCGTGCATTTTTCCAATATCGTGGTATAATGTGCCAGTTCTGACCAGCTCAACATTGCAGCCGAGCTCCCGAGCCGCCGCCTCCGCCAAACTCGCCACAAACAGCGTGTGCTGAAAAGTCCCCGGAGCCTCGGCAGCCAACTTCTTCAACAGCGGGCGGTTGGGATTGGCAAGTTCCGCCAGCCGGATCGGCGTAATCAAGTCAAAAACGTGTTCCAAATAAGGGCTGATGCCGATCGCCACAACGCTCCAAGCCAAACCGGCCAAACTTTGCGCGCCCACAGTACCGAGCACGACGTACCAAATCGCACCGGCAGCCGCGCTGGCAATCAAAGTCCCCACCAGATAAACCGTTCCCTGAGTCAAACCGACAGCCACTCCCAGAAGAGCCAATTCCTCGCGAGATCGCAGCCGCCCCGCCATAAAAGCGCCCAGCAATCCCCCCGCCCCGCTAGCCACCAAATGAATCAACTCTACATTTAAGCCAACGGGCAGCAGCGCCGATAGCAGCCCCACCACAGTCACTCCCACCGCCGAACCGTAGAAGCCTCCCGCTAAAATCCCGATCGCGGGCAAACTCGTCCAAGGCAGCCCCAAACTCACCAGCACCGGGGCGCTCAAAGTCAGCAGCAGCAATAGCAAATGATCTCTGCGGCGCAAGCGGTAGTGCCTTTCCACCAGCAGTACGATCGCAATTGCCCCTCCGACTAAACAAACAAAACCCGTCAGCCCCAGCCAATTTACCCCCCGCCGGCTCAAACCAAAATAGTCCAGCAACACGAAATCTTGCTGCGCGATTTCTGTTCCTTCTGCAACAATTATCTCGCCCTGCTCTACTGCGATCATCACCGGTTTGACCTTTTGCGCCGCTAATTCAGCTAGCTGTTTGGTTTCCTCGGGATCTCTCACCAGATTTGGCTGCAAAATCGCTGTTAAACCCTCAATCGCCAAAGCTTGGGACTCTAACGGCACTTCATCTGCCACTTGCAGCTTCACAGCTTCTTTCAAAATTTCTTTTGGCAACCCCTGCAAGATACCTTGAGCCAACATCCTTTTTGCCGCGCGACTCATACCCGTTTGGGTTTTCTGCCAAGCTGCTTCGGACAAATCAAACAGCGAAGTATCGTAAATTTGTGGGAGTCCTAAAACCGACGGCTTTTCCAGCGCCTCCACAGCATTGAGATAGCGTCGGCGAGCCGAGGAAATACTCTCTGTCAGGCTTTGAAAGTCTGCCGCCCGCACCGATCGGCTGTAAGCTTGCAGTTGAGCGACAGCATCCTGCTGAGACTTGTTCTGCGTCTGCCCAGCAATTGCGGGGGAATCCAAACTCAACCGCTCGGAAGTTGCACTGTTGTCCCCCGCTTGCGCCAAAATAGATCGCCACTCCCACTCGGGACAGCCCCGCAAGTAAACCTGAGCCGCATTTGAGAGCGCCGAGGGACTCACAAACGGAAACGGGCCTACCGCCCCCCGCAGCTCGCTCCCCTGCTGCAAAAGTTGTTGCAATTCTTGATAAATTTGTTGATCGACCGCAGGATCGAGCATTAATATCGCTACAGCCCCGATCCGCGCTGCTTTCCGCTGTTCTTCAGTAGTTTTGTAATCGGGGATGCTAGCACTAGCAGGAGCCTTAATCGTCTCAGGAGCTTTCGTCCCCACATCCAGTTTCGGCTGGTTGTAGAAGCGGTGGCCCAGAGTGCTGCTTAGGGAAACTACCGCTACGAGCGCCAACATTGGGGAACGAGCTTGATTTTTGAGGCTTGATTTTGAGGTTTTACTTGTAAATAAACTCGTAAAAGTCTCGGGCAGAACCAATTTCTGGCGCGACAAGCGGCTCAGGAGAGGCCCGCCAGCGCGTGAGGTATCTGCTTTGCTGCCGCCATTTTGCACTTTAGCAATATGTTGGCGCAGTGAGCGCGCAGCCCCTAGCTGCTCAATCTGCCGCATCAATGAGGAGAGCGTATTCATTTGTGTCGAAGATATATCACTGTTATCCAGCAGCTTTGTCAGAAATTCTGACGGTGCATCTTGATTGAGTTTATCCGAACTACCGTGGCTGAATATTCAACCGCCCAGGCTACTTTGCCTGACTATCGGCTGCTGTTGGGTTTTCTGACTGTTTTCCTAACTTTAGCCAACAACGCAAGCAGCTTCTTTGCTTCCCTTGTCCATCTTGAACAAAACTCGCGCGCCAGGGCTAAAAACCTTGTTTCTCCGTTGATTATTCGTTTCCCAACCCCATCTTCTCGTAGAAACCAGGTGTTTTGGGGCAAGCGCGTCCGATTTAATTTTTTACTTTTTAATCTTTAATTGTCGCTCTCCTTCGGCTTGCGTTTTTGACTTGTTAATTGCTAATTGCTAATTTCTCATTGCTAATTAATACTTTCCCCTCCCTGTTAAAAGCTCAAAAATTTATACTTTACGAGGTCTAATGACATAAGGTGCAGCCACCGCTCGGGCTAGCGCTGCGGAATCCATGCCGGCATCGGGCCTGTAAACTCCTGCCCAAACAGCAAACAGGTTATTTGCTAACTCTACAATTTTTGCATCGCTGCCCGTTCCCCAGAGCGAGGGTTCTTCGCCACAGGCCAAAGCCTGCGGTTCAACCGTAACCGAAGATACCTGTCGCCATTCTACAGGAATCGCAGCAGCACCGTTGTAAGCTCCAGACAAAGCTCCTGTCAAAGCGCAGGTGAGTTGTGTGGCTATGCCACAGCGGGCAGCCCGCACCACTGACAAGCGCAAGTCTTCTGGGGTGTTCAAGAAGCAGTAGAAAGCTAAGGCAATGGGAATAAAATTTTCTGGGTTGACAATTGACTCCGTTTGTAGTTTTTTCTCGCCTTTGCCCTGTGTTTCTCTCAAAGCTGTGGCGCTTTTGCAAAGATGAGTTGCGGCTGTTTCTAAATCGGCTCCCTGTTTTAGTAGTATTTGCACTTGCAGCAGCAGCTCTGTTAAGGCATTATCTGTTTTCACGTAGGCAATTGTTTGCTCGATTGCTGTCGCGGGGTCAAGTCTATCTTTGAGAGTTCTGGCGATCGCATATCCTACTGCTAAAATTGCTGTATCCCATTCTGGCTTGTTGGCGTTGGGCCAAACCTCTATCGCCAGCATGATTTTTTCTCGCAGCTTGGCTTTATTTTCGTGAAAAAACATCGCAGCAGGCAGCGCAGCAATGGCAGCTTCAGAAGGGTTAAGCAGGCTTTGAAACTCACTGCTTAGCGGAGGATAGATTTCGGAATTGGCAAATGCTTGCCAAGTATCGCGCCAATCTTTTAAATCTAAACCCCTACCCCGAATTAAACTTTGAGCGCACGCCACCGCAAGTCTCCCGGATTCGGATGATTGTTTGCCAGTTGGGATTTTGCTGTTGGGAGAATTCAACGCCAATGTTGGCCCACTCAGTGTCAATTGTTGGTGTTTCGTCAGTTGTAAAATCGGCGGCAAGTCTCCTGTTTGGGAGGGAATACCCACGAGTTGCCTTTGGTATTGCAGACCTATAGAGTCTCCTAAAACTGCGCCCAGGATGGTTCCTTGAAACTTGCTCAACAGGGAATGCCGCATTTTAATTTAACTCAAGTTCCTAGTAATTGGTAATTGGTAATTGGTAATTTATAATTGGCAATTTATAATTCTTCTTGGTTTCCCTTTTTGCCTAACTCTTCTGATTAATTTGAATGACAACCAAACATATAAGGGCTGGTTTTCCATATAAAACCTGCCCTCCTCTGAACAATCAGTTAATTTTTAATTTTCCATCAGGTAACTAACTAGAGCTTGCAGCCCCAGCCGGTAACTTTCTGAGCCAAAACCGCTGATTTGCCCGATCGCCACCGCTGCGATAAACGAGTGATGGCGAAAAGCTTCCCGCCGGTAAATATTGCTCAGATGAACTTCTACCGCAGGGATATTCACCGCGGCGATCGCGTCTCTAATTGCCACACTCGTATGAGTATAAGCTCCAGCATTAATCAATAAGCCTTGGTGCTGCCCTAACATCGAGTGAATTGCATCCACCAAGACCCCTTCATGATTCGACTGCTGAATTGAGACTTTCACCTGGAGGGCTTGCGCTTCTCGTTCTAGCAACTTGTTGATATCATTTAAAGTCGCAGAACCATACACTCCAGGTTCTCGCTGACCCAATAGATTCAGATTAGGGCCGTGAAGTACCAGGATATTTAACAATTTTAAAATTTCCAGCGCAACAAAAGTTATGAGAGTTTTGACTTTGGATTTACAACCAGTCTGTAACCTCAAAGCTCAAACCTCAAACCTGAAACCTCAAACTTCAAACCCACTCCCGACTACCTGCGATTCCTGGGTTGGTTGACAGGAATACGAATCGGTTCGAGTTCCGGTTCAGGTTCGGGACTCAGCAGTCCTTCTATCAGCTTGCGAACCCATTCTTTAATTTGTTCCAGCACCTTTTCAATGTCTTCCATTGAACGGATAGCTCCTTTTTTTATAGTCTAGATTGCTAAACCGACGGCTAAATATCTGAAAATAAGCAAGCACGACTTTGAAACCAAAGGTCAAACTTGCTTTCTCGCTTGCTGGTTATTTTGAGCAATGGAGAGAGTCAGTATATTGGCCAATCAGTCCTATCTTATTATCATAACGAATCTTTACAGATAATCAAGAGGCCAGCGGAATATTACCGAACTATCTCGGAGTAGAGAGTGTTAAATAAAGCTTAAGCTTACGGCTGACTGTTGACAATTGACAAAACGCTGGATATTTTTTACGCTTTTGCAAACAATAATTTACGCCGGAGCCGATCGAGCGCCGTACAGCTACTCAGATTCCGAATCCAATCGCGCCCTCGGGCATCGCCAAAGCGGTATTCAAAACTTTCTGCGTCGCCGTGGGGGCCCGCTAAACCGACATACACCAATCCGACAGGTTTAGCGTCTGTGCCGCCTCCGGGCCCGGCGATGCCTGTAATGCTCAATCCCCAATTGGTATTGAGGCTGGCGCGCACCCCCGCAGCCATTTGTTTGGCCACTTGGTGGCTGACTGCCCCAAACTCGGCTAAATCTTGCGGATTCACACCTAATAATCCTTCCTTGACCCGATTGTCGTAAGAAATAATCCCGCCTAAAAAGTAGCAAGAACTGCCGGGAACACCAGTCAGCATCGCCCCCAATCCTCCTCCGGTGCAGGATTCAGCCACGCTGAGAGTTTGCCCCGCATCCAGCAACAATTGACCGACAATCGAAGCGAGGGTATCGCTATCAGCACCGTAACAGTCTAAGCCGGCAATTTGCCGCAATTGTTGTTCGATCGGCTCAATCAAATTTTTAGCAGCCACTTCCGACTCCGCGCGGGCTGAAATCCGCAGTTTGACTTCGCCGTGATTGGCGTAGGGAGCCACAGTAGGATTAGTTAAATTCAGAAAACTCTCTACTTTTTCGGCCAATGCCGACTCAGCAATGCCCCAAAATTTCAATGTGCGGCTGTAAATAGTTTCGCTGCACCAGCCGCCATTTTTCAGGTAAGGAACGGCAGTTTCTCGCCACATCAAGTGCATTTCCGCCGGTACGCCGGGAAATGTCATCACTGTCACGTTGTGAACCGGCTGCCAAATAATGCCCGGTGCAGAACCGCTGCGGTTTGGCAGAATGTCCGCAGTTTCTGGAATTAAAGCTTGTTTGCGGTTGCTGGGACTCATGGTGCGTCCCCGCTGGGCAAATTTGTATTCGATATCTGCGATAATTTCCGGCTTTTCTATTAAGGGAACCCCAAAAAAATCGGCGATCGTTTCGACTGTCAGGTCGTCTGGTGTGGGACCGAGGCCTCCGGTGAAGAGCAAAATCTGCGATCGGCTGACGGCGATTTCTAACACTTGTTTGATGCGTTCTGGATTGTCCCCCACCACTGTTTGATAGTAGTGAGGGATTCCCAGACTCGCTAATTCTTTGGCTAAAAACTGGGCATTGCTATTAAGAATATCGCCTAACAGCAATTCAGTGCCAACACAAATAATTTCAGCAACCATGCAATTTTAGATTTTAGATTTTAGATTTTAGATTGGGGATTGGGGAATTGGGGGATTGGGGAATTGGGGATTGGGCATGGAGCATTAGAAATTATTTTTCTTCCTTCTTCCTTCTTCCTTCTTCCTTCTTCCTTCACCTAGCGTGTCTCCAAACTTTCCAGCTAGCATATCCCAGCAAACTTGTTGCACCCATAGCGTAAATTACGCCGCTCGGAAGCGAAAAAGCTAAGGCTAAACTTCCTACCCACAGTGTCAGCGAGTAAATAAATAAAACCGCAAATCGATGGGATAGTCCGGCTTGTAGAAGTCGGTGGTGGAGGTGGCGCTTGTCAGCAATAAACGGTGACTTGCCGTTGCGAAGTCGATCGAGAATCACGGCCGACATATCTAAAATCGGTACAGCTAAAATTAAATATGGCAGCAACACAGAAGTAACAGCCGTAGTTTTAACCAACCCAATTACTCCCACTCCAGCGAGAGTAAACCCGATAAAATAAGCCCCGCCATCTCCCATAAAGATTTGGGCCGGATTGAAGTTGTAGCGCAGAAATCCCAAGGCCCCGCCAGCTAAAGCCGCTGCAATTAGGGCTGCGGCTGGTTGGTGCATCGACAGACTGACAATCAGCATTACAACTGCTGCAATCCCTGAAACTCCGGCAGCTAAACCGTCCAAACCGTCAATCCAGTTGATGGCGTTGGCCATGCCGACGAGCCAAATCACGGTAATTGGCAAGCTCAGCCAGCCAATATCTGTCAGTCCCAGGGAGGGAACTGTGAGAAACTCAATTTTTACCCCTGCCATCCAAGCGATGCTGGATACGCCAATTTGCATGAGCAAGCGTTTTAATGCCGACAGGGAAAATAAGTCGTCTGCTAAACCGATGAGGAAGAATCCGATGCCGCCGAGGGTGACTCCCCAAATTTCGTATTCGTCTTTGGGATTGAGAACTTGTCCGCTAGCATCGATGAAGCCTCCTGAAAGCCAGACAAATAAGAGGGCACTGAGAGTGCCGAGAAAGATGGAAACTCCTCCCAAGCGCACCATCGGGCGCTGGTGGACTTTTCGCTCGCCTGGTCGATCGACTCGCCCGCTTTTGAGACCAATTTTTTTGACTATTGGCGTACTCCAGAGGACGACGATCGCAGAAATCAGAAAAGCTACTACGTGGTACAGATACTGGTACGGCATCTGAAATCAATTTTAAATAGTGCGGGGCAATTAGTCTGTCAGGCAGAGTCTACTACATTTCAGATGGCTTATAACAAGGAAACATCTTGAAGAGCGACTGGGGGTTTGGGAGTCGGAGATTTGCCGCAATGGCAGTTGCCCTGGGGCGAATTGTCAGGTTTTTCATTCATAACTCTCGAATTAACGATTTGAAATATCGACTCTTTCGCGACCAAAAAAGTCGATATTTGGCGAGCGGGCCCAGTTGAGCGGTATCTTTCGCAACCTACAAATACCTTTATTCAAACCAGCCCCGCCCGACAAATATCTTTACTAAAAACCGTCTTGGCGAGCGATCTTTTTGGTGAAAACCTCTTGTCAATATCGCTACCGGCAACTCTCAATCTTTTCCTGCTCTTTTACCCTTTTACCCGTACACTTCCAACTACCAATTTCCCATTGCCGATCAGGAAAATTAAGCTAATGCCGGCACTTTCAAGTACAAGTGGGGATATAACGGGAAGCGATCGCACAGTGCTGCTACTCGTCGCAGGCAGTCGGCGGCGACGCTTTCATCATCTGGATTTAGCAGTCGATCGGCGATAATATTGCCAATCTCGGTAAATTCTGCTGTTCCCATTCCCCTGGTGGTCATCGCCGGCGAACCGATTCTCAAACCGCTGGTGACAAAGGGCGATGCCGGATCGAAAGGCACGGTATTTTTATTAGCAGTAATATTCACACCGCTGACTAATTGGTCGGCTCGCTTGCCTGTCATGTTTACCGAGCGCAAATCAACTAGCATTAAGTGATTGTCCGTGCCGCCGGAAACGAGTTTTAAACCCCGCTGCTGCAACTGTGCAGCTAAAGCGCGCGCATTTTCAATTACTTGACCGGAATAAGTTTTAAATTCAGGCTTTAATGCTTCGCCAAAAGCTACTGCTTTGCCCGCAATGACGTGTTCTAAGGGGCCACCTTGAGTGCCGGGGAAAACTGCTTTGTCAAACTTTTTACCTAATTCCGGGTCATTAGTCATAATCAAGCCACCACGGGGGCCGCGGAGGGTTTTGTGAGTGGTGGTGGTGACTGCGTGACAGTGGGGGAGGGGGTTGGGGTGATGCCCTGTGGCGACTAACCCGGCGATGTGGGCGATGTCGGCGAGCAGGTAGGCTCCGATTTCGTCGGCGATCGCTCTAAACTTCTCAAAGTCGATAATTCGCGAATATGCTGAATAGCCGCAAATGAGCAATTTTGGTCGGTTTTCTTTGGCGAGTGCCAAAATTTCGTCGTAGTCGAGCTGTTCTGTTTCTTGGCTGACGCCGTAGTGAAAAGCTTTGAACCATTTGCCGGATACGTTGACCGGCGAACCGTGGGTCAAGTGTCCGCCGTGGGACAAATCCATGCCCATAATTCCGTCTCCGGGTTCCAGCAAGCTCAAAAATACTGCAAAGTTGGCTTGAGCGCCGGAGTGGGGCTGGACGTTGGCGTGAGCGGCTCCAAATAGCTGTTTGGCGCGATCGATCGCGATTTGCTCGATGCCGTCAATAAATTCGCAGCCGCCGTAGTAGCGTTTCGCTGGCAGTCCTTCGGCGTATTTATTGGTCAGCACTGAGCCTTGAGCTGCCATTACCGCTGCGGAGGTAAAGTTTTCGCTGGCGATGAGTTCTAGGTGGTCTCGCTGCCGCTGGAGCTCTTGCCCGATTAAATCGGCAATGAGCGGATCGGTTTTGGAAAGGAATTCTAAGTTAGTGTCCGTCACAATAATCAACCTCTTGACAATTTTGGGATTGGGAATTGGGGATCTTTTAGCCTACTACGGATTTCGCACCATTGACAGAAATATTACGTTGTGTTCAGGTTAAGCCGTTTGTCCTAAACTCCTGACATACAATGAAATTACTGGTGTGAAACCTGCCGGAGGTATCAAATGTTAGTCATTTTAATGGAAAATCAGATGCTTGCCCCTCAGTGTGTTTGCCAAAGTTGTTTGCTGGCAGATCGCACAGGCCAACCGCGTTGGAGCGGTGGAGAGCTTCGCTGTGGACATCCAGTTGCTAAACCTACGGAAAATTTGCCCGATCGGTACGAGTGTCAAATGGGCTTCGTCATTGCCAATATAAAATAATCATCGGGCATGGGGCATGGGGCATGGGGCATGGGGCATGGTCACTATTAACCCGACTCGATCTAAGTTCCCCTGCATCTGGTACTTGAGGCTGCTATCCGCCCACAGATGAGCAAATTCCGGGCGAGTCGGAACTCAGCCTGCTGCGTTATGCTGATTTTAATAGGAATTGATAGTTAATCGATCGACTCAGGAGAGTTCATTATGACTTGGCGCGGATCTACAACTGTTCCAGACCGGATTTTTGCTTCTTTGCCTTATTTGCTCCCGCTGATTGACGGGCTGTCGTTTGGCAGGTTTCTGTTTACACAGTTTCCTGTCCTGCAACTGTTGTTGATACCGCTAGCTCCTTTGATGCAACTTTATAGTTTGCCCTTTGCTAGCTTGATTATCTTCTTTGCCCTGTATTTAGGAGTAGTTAGAAACGAAAACATCAGTCACTTCATTCGTTTTAATGCGATGCAGGCGATTCTTTTAGACATTGTTTTGATGCTGTGCGGTCTGGTTTTGCCGATTTTTTCTAAAGGCTTACAAGTCGCATTTATTGCGGAAACTCTGTATAACATGGTGTTTTTGGGCGCTTTTGCTGCATTTGTGTATGCAGTCGTTCAGTCGCTTTTGGGACGCTATGCAGAGATTCCTCCGCTTTCGGATGCTGTTTATATGCAGGTTCGTTAGTTAGTTGACTGTTGACAGTTGACAGTTGTTAGTTGGTTATTATTTGTTGGTTCTAATGCCCAATGCCCAATGCCCAATGCCCAATGCCCAATAACTAATAACCAATAACTACTGTATTTTCAAGACTGCCGATGCCTTCAATTTCGATGCGGACTCGATCGCCTATTTGTAGCGGCCCTACTCCTTGTGGCGTTCCAGTCAGTATCACATCACCGGGAATTAGGGTCATTATTTGACTGATGTAGGAGACGAGAAAGTCTGGCGAAAAAACCATGCGATCGATCTGGGATGACTGTACCGGTCGCTCGCTCTCATTGATAAAAGTCTGCAATTGTGCAGCAGGACTCAGTTCGCGGACAATCCAAGGCCCCAAGGGACAAAAAGTATCGAACCCTTTGGCCCTCGCCCACTGGTTGTCCCGCTTTTGCAAATCTCTAGCTGTTACGTCATTGGCGATAGTATATCCCCAAATTTTGCCGTGTGCTTGTTCGGGAGTGCAGTTGGTACAATGTTCGCCAATCACCAGGGCCAATTCTCCTTCGTAGTCTACTCTTTCCGACTGCTGCGGATAGCGAATCGCTCCACCTGCGGGGATGACAGCACTCGGAGGCTTGAAAAACAGCAGGGGTTCAGCAGGTACTGGGGTTCCCATCTCGGCGGCGTGATCGACATAATTTTTGCCTACGGCTACAATTTTTGAGGGAGAGCACGGGGCGAGAATTTGGTAAGTATCTGGTGAAAGTTCCAAATCAGTTGGTTGTCCTTTTAACCAGGGCGGTGCATCAAATACTTGAACGCTGTGGCCCAGTTGCAGTAAACCGTAATGGATGTGTCCTTGTGTTGTTTTAACTCGAACGTAGCGCTGGGCCATAGTATTTTAGATTTTAGGTTTTAGATTCTAGATTAAAAGGATAGCGGAATAGGACTTGCAGTACGATGTTCTCTCAACAATCGTCAGGGTTTCGAGGCGCCAATCATGGTAATGAGTGAGAGTTTGCCCTATTTCCCTAAGATGCGGCTTGTACGATATTATGTCATCGTTTCAGAACAATTAGGTTTCTACCGGGAATTCAGTGCAAAGACTGAGTTGAGCAATTACCCTCGATTGGCCTACGCAATATTTACGCAATCAAAATCAAGTTTGTGTGAAATAATAGTAAATTACCTGTTCTTTGGCACGTAAATTAGCAGTTATTCTTACAGATTTATACAGGATTTTCCGAGTACGTAATTATACCAATTTACTATGAAGTTGCACTTAATATAGCTTCAAGGATATAGTCCCAACCACAGAGGGATAAAACTTC
>NZ_JAUBPO010000034.1:0-62080 GCF_036700785.1 Microcoleus sp. S28C3
TTTTTATGTATGACTGTACTTTAAGCCTTGGATAGCTTTCCTCGCCACTCACCCCAAAAAACTGTCCGGACTGTTGTTTTGAGAAAGACAGAATTTACGCACGGGAGTCTAGACACCTGATTTCTTCCCGGATACCTCGCTGCTAAAACCAAGATTTATTAGGAGAAACCGGGTCGATCGGCGTCAGTCTTAGAAAGAGTAAACTCGGCCTTTTTCATCAATATAAACTGATCGGTCTTGCCTAGTGCGGCTATCCGATCTGGTGATGCGAATCGTCACAATGTTTTGCTGCGAGTCAACGTTATAGTCGTATTTTAAAGTTGTGGTTCCTCCTGTGGCATTAATCGGAATATTAGCAATGTCGCCGGTGCGATTGCTGATGCGAACAATGATGTTTTTGCTGGCTCCGACTGGCAAGGATGACAAGCTGGCACCTGATTGACCGTATTCTAGGTTTAATCCCGTTTCATTTAACAGTCTGAGGGTAATGTTGCGAGTATTGTCAACCTGCGCTTGAGGTTGCCAGAATCCGGGTTTTGTGCCACCGTCAGTTGCAGGTTGAGATAATGCTGGATGGGGATGAAGAAAGCCCAGGGCGGCAAGTATTGCTACTGTTGCAATAATTTTTGATTTCACTGTTTGTACCTCCAGGTCAAGTGTTGGTTATATTTCTATCCTAGCTTTAAAATCAGATCTTGTGATAGCGGAAGGAAAAAGAAGGAAGAAGTTCGGCAACGGATTCTGTAACGGATGTAACGGATGTAACGGATGTCAGTCCGAAGGAAGAAGGAAGAAGGAAGAAGGAAGAAGCAATAAAAGCAAGGGTTTCACCAATTAAAAATGTCCTCACCGTCTGGGCGGTTGCTATATCTAATTTAAAACCGGGTTCCTGTAGTTGTTAATAGTCCTGGAGGCACGGGTTGTCTAGAAACCCGGTTTCTGAGCGGGTGGCTGCTTGGCAAAGCTATGATTTAGAGTAGAAACGGGGATTCTGAGGTAAAGTGCATCCGGGACTGGTTAATTGTTAATTATCGATCGAGCGGCTTCTAGAAGCAGGCGCTGTTCGGCGCGGACGATCGCCCTGCAAGTTTGTTGTACAGCCTCGGCATTGACCGAAATAGACGAAATCCCCCACCGCACGAAGGATTCAACTGTATCGGGATACAAAGCTGGAGTGTCGCCGCAGATCGAGCAAGGAATGCCGGCGGCCCGGGCCTGTCTGATTAATTGTTCGATCGCCCTCATCACTGCTCGATCGCGCCCGTTGAAAGCACCTGCTACCTGTTCGGAGTTCCGGTGAATGCCTAACAGCAATTGGGTTAAATCGTTGGTGCCGATGGAAATTCCTTGAACTCCTGCTTTTACGTAATCTGGCAATAGAAATAACACTGAAGGAACTTCCGCCATAATCCACAGCTGAAATTCGGCTGAGCGGTTTTTCCAAATAGTTTCTAAGCGCTGGCGACAGTAGATAAACTCCTCAACCGAGCGCACGAAAGGCAAAATTAAATTAACATTCGTATAGCCAGACTCGCAGAGTTTTTGAAGTACGCACAGTTCCCAATCAAATAACTCCGGTTCAAATGTATAACTGAAACTGCCGTGGGCGCCTGACTCGCGCAAATCGAGAGATCGATAAAATATCGGCCGCGGCGAAACGGCAGCAGCAAATAAGCTGAGGCAATCCGCCATGCGATCGACAAATTCCGATTTGCGCCCGTTTTGCAACCAAAGTTTCGGGTTTTGACAGTCCAAAGCTTCCAATGCCATTAATTCCGATCGCAGCAATCCGATGCCGTCTATTGACAGATTTTTGAGGCGGTCGATCGAACTTGTTTGGCTGACATTAACTAGCAGTTGAGTCGCCGTTGGTGGGCCCCAAACATATTCGGCAGACTCAGATTGTCGAGATTTCTGCCCGGAATTGGACGATCGATCAGAGGTTGAAGATTGGTGGTTGGCTATTGACATTTTGGCTGCTGTACTGTATGTATCTGCATTTGTTGCTCTGTCCAGAAGTCGGCGGCTGTCTGCTATCTCGATCGCATCGTGTTGGGCGAGGGCAAAAACTTCTCCGCTATCGCCGTCTACCAACACGGAATCGCCCGAGGCGATCGCCCGAGTGGCCCCTACCACTCCCACAACGGCGGGAATCCCCAATTCTCTCGCTAAAATGGCGCCGTGGCCTGTCATGCCTCCTTGTTCCGCAACCACCCCAGCAGCAACCTTCAGCCAAGGCAGCCAATTCGGATCGATTGCCCGGGCTACCAAAATGCCTCCGGCTAAGAATTCCGCGTTTTCTGGGTGGGAATTAGTCATAACTTGGGCAATTGCTTCGGCTTTTCCTGATGCTGCTGCCACACCTCTGAGTATGGCAGGAGTTCGGGCTGGGGCGATCGAGTTTGGGTGCGGGAGGGCGATCGAATTTTCCTCTACCGGCGCGACTTTTTCCCCTTTCACAAGACGAACTTGAGTGAAATAAAACTGCGGTTCGCTGCTGTTTGCTGTCTGGTTTAGCGTCCACTCCAAAATTAAATCCGAGTCAAATTCTGCGATCGCTTTTTTACTCAATTCAATGATTTCTTGAAGTTGCGATTCCTCTAAAACGTATTCTGTTTGTGCTTCCTCTCCCAGCGCTAAAACTTGCACGCAACAGTCAGCAAAATCAGAAATTATAAATGGAGAATCGGAAATTGGGAAAGCAGCAAACTTGCCCAGCAGCAGTTTTTTTTTCGGTTCACCATCGCCGACTTTGAGATTGTAGGCTAATGTTTTGTAACCGATCCGCTGGAATTTAACCGCGGTTGTTTCTGGCTGCACTTGATAGTAATCGGGGATGGTTTCTCCCCTAGCGAGGGACAATCCCAAACCGCTGGTGGCTTGGATTTCCCACTGTGCGCCCGCCTTTGTTTTCACCTCGCCCGCGGCGATCGCTTCTTGAAGTGGCTGCACCAAAACTGCGGGATTGATTTGCTGTACCCGCAGGCCGCACCGCTGCCAGTAAAATAGACTTCGGGCTTTGAACATTTCTGCCCAAGCTCGTTTGAGTCCGGCCCCAATGGCTTCGGGTTCTGCCCGTACTGCTTGAGATTCCAGAATGCCGACTGTTTTCGGGTTCCAGGCAGTCAGGGAAGGGCGAAAAATTAAGGCTGTGGAGTTTAAGTTTGACTGTGAGTTGAGTTGAGAAACAGCAGACTCTAGGGTGGAGAGCAGTGAATCTGGCAGTTTGCCGGCGAGGATTTGGTGGCGGATGCTGCGGGCGATCGATTGCAGTTGTCTGGGTTCATCTACATTCAAGTGCAGGGAAGAGTGTGGCCAGTCAGCAAACAGCGGTTCTAGCCAGTCGATCGACTCTAAAAACTGCCAGAATGTGGTAGCCGGCACGACAAAACCCGGTACAACAGGATGATTTTTCTGAAGCAAACAGCTCAAGTAAAATGCTTTTTCTCCCACTGCATCTCGGTCTGAAGGTTGAATTTTGTCTAACCAGTAGAGGTTTTTCACGCTGCGAGCCTGTCGGTGGAAACTGATTGAAGTTGAAAGTTTTTCCCATTAATCACTTACGACAATTTTAGGATGAACAAGCGAAAATGGACGGGATTAGTCAAATCTTTTCTCAATCTTTTTCTTAAGTCTAACTGTCCTCTTTGTCAGCGACCGGCCGCCGGAGAGTTTTGTCCGTACTGTCACAAGCAACTTCAGCGATGTCAGTTAAGCGATCCGGGTCGATTTTGGCATTCAGAACAGCGTGTTTTTGTGTGGGGTGAGTACGGCGGGGCTCTCAAACGGGCGATCGCAGCTTTGAAATATGACGGCAATCCGCAATTAGCCAAACCTCTCGGCGGCTGGCTGGCAGAAGCTTGGCTGAGTTTTCCCGAATTAGCTATAGACAATTTAACAGTTGTACCGATTCCCCTGCATCAAGAAAAGCTCAAGGAGCGCGGTTTTAACCAGGCGGAACTTTTGGCTGAAAGTTTTTGCGAGCTGACTGGTTTGCCTTTGCAGCGGCACGGTTTGGAGCGGGTTAAAAATACTCAGGCTTTATTCGCTCTGACGCCACAGCAGCGGCAAGCGGAAATGAAAAATGCTTTAAGTTTGGGGAAAGATTTTCGTCGCCGGCGCCCGCGCGCTGGCGTGCTGTTAGTTGATGATATTTACACTAGCGGTACTACGGTTAAGTCGGCAATTAAAATATTAGAAGAGTCGGGAATTTCGGTTTACGGAACTGTGGCACTTGCAACTCCTAATAAGATTAATCGGTAAGCTGCGAATGCCTTTAATTTTAAACTGGTTTGTAGTGAGTAAATGATATTTATCAGGATTTGCTAATAATATTTTTTCGGGAAAACGAACCGCGAAGACGCGAAGAAAGAGCAGAAAGAGAAGGGAGAGTGTTTAGGATGGATTTAGGATTGTTGGAGGCTCGGCTGCAAGTGGAAATTGGTTGCTGATGTTCCACCGGCTGCCGTCGTGAAGCAGTAAAGTTAACGCCGAAGCGGTAAACTCAAAGTGGAGCGATCGCCCGGCAAATTCTAACCAAGCCGTTTGAAAATTCTCCTTACTTAAATCGCGAAAAGCCACTGTCATGTGCGGTACAAATGCGCGAGTCTGAGAAACTCGATCGACTATTCCTAAAGTTGCTTCGATATAACTCATCAAATCTTTGTGAATCTCCAGCAATTCGGGTGATTTGACAACATCAGCGTAAATGACGCGGGGCGCGAAAGCAGCAAAACCGGATAGAGTAACGGGAATGGGCCGCCGATTTACAGAAAACTGGTTTAAACTTTCCTCTAATTTGGGAACATCCTCCGCTAACGAGTGAAAAGGAGGTTGCAGCGTGATGTGCGGCGGCGAATTCAAAGCACCGAGGCTGTTGTAATGTTCTGCAAAATACCGTTGAATCTCAGTAATCTGCTGTTCAATATCGGGAGGAGGCACTAGGGCAATAAAAAATCGCTGTTTTGACTGGTTCATCGGATAACATCGCAGTTAAGAAAGGATAGTGCAAAATGGAATATAGAGCATTTGCCCTAGATCCCATTGGCGATCGCCCATTCCCAATCTAAAATATAAAATCTAAAATCCCAAATAAAAATGCCTTGGTTTGTCAAAATTGAGCAAGGAATTGTCGAAAAGCCTGTCTTTGACCAATACGTGCCAGCTCACAGAGCTTATGTCCGAGAGTTGAT
The DNA here is from genome assembly GCF_036700785.1 of Microcoleus sp. S28C3. NCBI lineage: Bacteria > Bacillati > Cyanobacteriota > Cyanophyceae > Oscillatoriales > Microcoleaceae > Microcoleus > Microcoleus sp. S28C3. The sequence goes on from NZ_JAUBPO010000034.1 coordinate 5,193, forward strand.
TTCTAAAGGACACCGAGCGAAAACTGGCTACTGGGCGAGGCGGGGCGGCGGTATGTTGCTGTTTGAGGCGGGTTCGATGGATGAGGCGAAGGCGATCGTCGCTGAAGACCCGCTGGTGAAGAATGGTTGCGTTATTTATGAAATTTATCACTGGTGCGTGGTTGAAGAATAAATAACTGTGTTATACTGATAAATGAACTGGACCCACGCGATTCCAACGCCCAAATCTTGTCAGGACCGGAAGGTAGCAGCAACACGGGATGCTTGTAATAGGCGTGGTCTCCGGTTCACCCAGTTTTATGAGGTGTAGCTCCTATGCCTGGTTTTGGAGATATTTTACAAAAAGCAGTGTACCTTGGTGTCGGGCTAGCTTCCTACGCTGGTGAAAAAGCTGGCAGCAAGTTAACTGAATTACGCACTGAAGCCCAAAAGCTGGCAGACGAATTGGTGAAGCGGGGTGAGATGTCAACGGAAGAAGCCCGTCGCTTTGTTGACGATATGGTGCAACAGGCTCAGCAGCAGCCCCCCGTAGAATCGGCTGGCGACAAAAAACCGGCTGAACCTCGGCGGATTGAAATTGTTTCTGAGGAAGAAGATGTCTCGGTAAAAGATGCTAAAGAGACAGGCGGCGTAGACAAGCTCCGCGAACAAGTGCAGAATTTACAAGAGGAATTGCGGCGGCTGAAGCGGGATTAAGCAGGAAAAAACTCGCTCAGCAAAGCAGGAAGGGAACTCAGGATAATACTCTTGAGTTCCCTTTTTGAATATCTCCCCTGTCAGATGTGGACGGATATCAGGCAATAGGTAATAGAATTGAAAGTAGGTGCGATCGCTTCGCATGAGGCTGGCTGCACCTGTCTGTAAAATATTTTGTAATAGCAAGCTGTCAAATTCATGGAAGATTGGTCTAAAGATTTTTTTGGAGTAATGGAAAATGCTGTTTCTGAAGTAGAGCATTTTTTCAGCGAAATGGGCGAAGAGTTTGTCGAAATGCTGGACGTTTTGGCAAAAATGTCGGAAGAGTTTACAGAACAAGTACAAAATAATCTGATTAATGACATTGACGGTTATTTCAATGAATTTGACGGTTTATTTAATGAATTTATCGAACCGATAATTGAAATTTGCCGCGACTTCGATCCTGAGTTTGATGAGATAGATTTGTCGATGGTGACTTATGTAGACCCTTCGCCGACGCAGCAGCCGGCTTGTCGCGGTTGTCGCAACTATCACGGTCAAGTTTACGGGGGAAATTTGTTGGTTTGTGCGATGCACCCTACTGGTGTGGAATCGGAGAGTTGTGCTGATTGGGAAACTGACAGCGATATGAATTTTTAAGACGGGAGTTGAGTTGTTAAGGGGTTAATGGCTTATGGTAACGTCAATTCAGTCTCCGTCAAAGATTTCTCTGGAAGAGTTTCTGCTATTGCCAGAGACTAAGCCGGCTAGCGAGTATGTTGACGGTCAAATTTATCAAAAAGCTATGCCCCAAGGAAAACACAGCACGTTACAAATCAAATTTTCATCAGCTATTAATCAAGTTGGCAAACCGCAAAAGTTAGCTTTTGCTTTTCCCGAATTGCGCTGCACTTTGGGGGGAGGTGCTGTTGTTCCTGATTTAGCAGTATTTGAGTGGTCGCGCATTCCTCTGAATTCTCAGGGAGAAATTGAAAATAGGTTTGAAATGGCTCCCGACTGGATAATTGAGATTTTATCGCCGGATCGAAGTTCAACTCGCGTGATTAAGAAGATTCTGTTTTTCTTCAAAAATAAGACTAAATTAGGTTGGATGATTGACCCGGAAGAAGAATTGGTAATTGTTTTTAAACCGCAGCAAGAACCTGAGAGTAAGGAGAATGAAGATATTTTACCAGTTCTGGATGTGCTGTCGGATTTGCAAATGTCGGCGGATGATTTGTTTGGGCTGTTAAGTTTCGAGGGCCCGTGAGTTACAGTTGAGTATAGGGAATATTGCATCTAACGGCATTTAAAGGTGAATCGCTCAACGGCTAATAATTCGCAATTTGGATTTCCGAAAATGCCGCCATCGCTGCAATTGCGACAGTATCAGCGAGTGGCGGTTGCTAATTGGTTTGCGAATCAGGGACGCGGTACGCTGAAGATGGCGACGGGTAGCGGCAAGACGATTACTGCGCTGGCGATCGCCACTGAATTATACAACAAAATTAACCTGCAAGTTCTGCTCGTAATTTGCCCCTACTGCCATCTGGTGAATCAGTGGGCGCGCGAATCGGAGAAATTTGGTTTAAAACCTATTTTGGCTTTTGATAGCGCCCGCAGTTGGCAAAACAAGCTGGCTGCAGGTTTGTATGAAGTGCGATCGGGCGATTCCCTACGGGATAGCTGCGCTTCACGAGCATTTCTCACAATCATCACTACTAACGCTACCTTAATGGGAGATAGCTTGCAATCGCAACTGCGCTATTTCCCAGAAAAAACCCTGATTATTGGAGACGAAGTTCACAACTTAGGCGCGCCTCGTTTAGGAGAAAGTTTGCCGCGCAATATTGGACTGCGACTCGCTCTTTCCGCCACCCCAGAAAGGCATTTCGACGAACAGGGAACCGAAGCTATTTTAGATTATTTCGGCCCAGTTTTGCAGCCGGAACTCACCTTAGCCGACGCCATCCGCCAAAAAGCATTAGTACATTATTTATACTATCCAATTTTAGTAGAATTGACAGAAGCCGAAACCCGCAAGTATTCCCGTTTAACTCAAAAGATTGGCTGGGCGCTTTGGGGCGATGAAAAAGTAGAAGAAAACGATGCTTTAACAACTTTATTAATGCAGCGATCCCGGTTGATTGGAGCGGCGGCTAATAAATTAGTAGCTTTGCGAGAATTAATGATTCACCGTCTCGACACCGCCCACACTTTATTTTACTGCGGCGACGGTGCGATCGAAGGAAGCGCGCGCCGAAATAACAACCGCCAACTAACAGAAACCGCGAAGTTATTGGGTTCAGAATTAGGCTACCGAGTTAACACTTATACTGCGGCCACTTCTTTAGCAGAAAGAGAACGATTGCGCCGACAATTTGAGAGTGGAGAATTGCAAGGTTTGGTAGCGATTCGCTGTTTGGATGAAGGCGTTGATATTCCAGCAATTCGCAATGCTGTAATTTTAGCAAGCAGCAGCAATCCGCGCCAGTTTATTCAGCGCCGAGGACGGATTTTGCGGCCGCATCCGGGGAAGGAAAGGGCAACTTTATTTGACATGATAGTTTTGCCTCCAGATTTGGGCAGAGAAACTTTAGAAGTCGAGCGCAATTTGCTGCGAAAAGAGTTGAAGCGGTTCTTGGAATTTGCCGATTTAGCCGACAATGCTGGAGAAGCTAGGGTGAAATTGCTGCAAATTCAGAGACGGTACGGGCTATTAGATATTTGACATTTATTAAGGTTCGGTTTATGTTTGAGAATATAGAATTATTTGATAGCAGTTTTAGTTGCTAGTTTAGTTCGCGATCGCACCCAGACTTCAGAAACCAGGTTTCTTTGTAGATTTCTCGTGACTGTTCGCAAAACTCGTAGAAACCCGGTTTCTCGCCCATGAGCTTAGGCCCTGTATATTTTAATATTTGCAAAAACAATATGACAGAAAATCTGAATGAAAATCTGATTATGGCATTTAGATATGAAGATAGTGCGATCGCAGCCGTACCGACAAGCATTTTAGCAGAAAAGCGTTCTGCTTATCAAACTCACCAGGAATTCAGCGACGTACAGCAACCAATTACTAGCGCGCAGCCCGAAGTCCGACAAATTATTGAGCGGGTATTAGAAATTGAAAAAGATAAGTTGTATATGAGAGCTCCCCGCCACATTAACGATGACATTTTAAAAATCATTAAGGAAGCAATTGTATGAAGTTAATCTCAATTACTCTGTGCAACTTTCGTCAATTTTACGGCAAAAGCCCCGAAATAAAACTAGCTTGGGGCGGGCAAAATATTACAGTAATTCACGGGAATAATGGCGCTGGAAAAACTGCATTAATGAATGCCTTTACGTGGGTACTTTACGGAAAATTTAGCGCGGCTTTTGCAGCGGAAGAACAATTAGTAAACAAGCGCGCTCTGGCTGAGGCAGAAATGGGAAAAGCCGTAGGCTGTTGGGCGGAAATTGTGTTTGAACACGACAGCACGCGCTACCAAGCAAGACGAATTTGTCGTGCTTATAAAAGTGAAAACACTGTAGAACATGGCAAGGCTGAATTGTTCCTGAATGTAGCAAAAGATAACGGTCTCTGGCTGAAGCCGGATCAGCATCCCGATGATATTATCGGGCGGATTTTGCCGGAAAGTTTACATAAATATTTCTTTTTTGACGGGGAGCGAATCGAGCAAATTGTCCGCCACGACAAGAAAGCAGAAATTGCTGAAGCTACTAAGGAGTTGCTGGGGGTGGAAGTGTTGAATCGATCGATCCGGCATTTAGGAGAAGCCAAAAAATCTCTTGAGACAGATTTAAATATAATTGGGAATGCTGAAACGAAGAAACTTTTAAAAGATAAGCAAAAAATTGAGCAAGAAGCTGAGCAACTTTCGAGCAGACAAGTAGAAATCGAGCGGGAATTGGCGCACCAAGGGGAGTTAAAGAAAGTAGTTAATGGTAACTTGTTGGAACTTAGCGGTGCTGCGGATTTACAAAAGTTACGAGACGAATTGCAAATGCAGAAAAATTTATTTAAGCAACAAATTGTACAGGCTACAGATGCTCTAAAGCGAGCAATTTCTGTGCGCGGTTACGCGGTATTTCTGTCGGAGGCGGCGGCTGAATTTGAAGTGATTGTCGGGGGTTTGCGGGAAAAAGGCGAGTTGCTTTCGGGGATTCAGCGACCGTTTTTGGAAGAGTTATTAGCGCAGCAGCGGTGTATCTGCGGTGCTGAATTACTAGAGGGTTCTGAATCTCGCCAACAGGTTAGCGGTTGGATGGATAAGGCGGGTGTTGGCGATGTGGAAGAAACAACTATTCGGATTAGCGATCGGGTAAATGAAATTGATAGGCAAGTCGCTGATTTTTGGGAGGAAATTGACCGACACCAAGGCAATATCAGCCACGACAGAACCGAACTTTCTCGGGTGGAAAATCAGCTAGACGATATTCACAGCAAGCTGCGAAATTTTCCTGACGGCGATGTCAGCCGCTTGCAAAAGCGGTTGGATGAAATTGAGGCAAAAATTGGCGATTTGCACCGGGAAACAGGCTCTAACCAGCAGCAGATTGAGAGTTTGAATGCGCAGGTATCGGCTTTGAACAAGCAAATCGACAAGCAGCAGCTAAACGAGCAAAGGCAAGTATTAGCCCAGCGCCGGATTGCTGCAACTCAGGATGCGATCGATCGCCTAACTGAAGTGCGATCGCGCTTAGAAAAACAGTTTTGTTCTCAGTTGGAAAAGCGAGTGCAAGATATTTTTAGTCAAATTTCTTTTACTCCTTACATCCCCAAGTTGAGCGATAAATACGAACTGACGCTAGTAGAAAATACCTCGGGACAAGAATCTTTGGTTGCCGCTTCTACAGGAGAAAATCAAATTCTCAGTTTGTCGTTTATCGGCGGAATTATTGACGGCGTGCGGGAGTGGAGTCAAAAAAATACTTTGATGGGCCCGGATAGCAGTACATTTCCAATTGTGATGGATTCTCCCTTTGGCAGTTTGGACGAAATTTATCGCAAGCAAATCGCGAATAAGCTGCCAAAGTTGGCGAATCAATTGGTAGTTTTGGTAACAAAAACTCAGTGGCGCGGAGAAGTTGCTCAAGAGATGGAAAGTTCTATAGGCCGGGAATACGTGCTGGTGTACAATTCTCCGAAAGCTGATTGCGAAGAAGATGCGATCGAACTGGGCGGGACGCGCTATCCTTTAGTTAAGCGAAGTCCAAATGAATTTGAATATACGGAAATTGTAGAGGTGGAGTATGACTTCTAATTCGGCAATTACGCAAGCTTTGGAAACGGATATTTGGGTGAAGGCGACGTGGGAAGAGTTTCTGAATTTTGCTGAGGATTCAGCATGGGAAAAGGGCAAGTTTTATTACTATCAAGAACACATGAGGGTGGAAATGTCACCAGTAGGGCCATTGCACGCGCGTCATAATTCAATCATCCCGTATGTAGTTATTCTGTTTGCTACATTGAGAAATATCCGAGTAGTTCAATTTGCTAATGGCAGTTTTAGGAAAGCAGGTATTCGCGAGTTTCAACCGGATTTAGCTTACTACATCGGTTCAGATTTGAGAGTTCCTCCTAATGACAGCAATTCACCTGTTGATTTGGATGAATACGATCCGCCTAATTTGGTAATAGAAATTGGGGCATCTTCTTTTAACGATGATTTAGGCAGTAAGCGGTTGCTTTACGAAAATGCAGGAATTAGTGAATATTGGGTCGAACGTGCAAACACGCGGGAGGTTTTTGCGTTTGCGATTAATAACGGAGGTAGCGGGAGAATTCAAGAGTCGCTGGTTTTGCCGGGGCTGGAAATCCTGTTAGTTGAGGAAGCTTTGAACCGGAGTCAAACCCAAGATGATGGGGAAATTAATCGCTGGTTGATTCAAACTTTTAGTCAAGGTTGAAGGGAGTTTAACGTGGAAAAAGAGTATCATAAGTTGGTGCGCGATCGCATTCCTGAAATTATTCGCCAAAGCGGGAATGAATGCGAGGTTGTAATTTTGCCGGATGCAGAATACCGTCAAGCTTTGCGGCTGAAATTGATTGAGGAAGCGGGGGAAGCGGCGGAGGCTGATGAGGAAGATTTGGTGGCGGAATTGGCGGATTTGTATGAGGTAATAGATGCGGTGATGGCGAGTTTTGGCATTTCGGGCGCTCGACTTTTGGCGGAACAAATGAAGCGGCGAGAAGCAAGAGGAGGTTTTGCACAAAAAATTATGTTGTTGCGGACATTGTGAAGTGCACCCGGTTGAAACCGGCGCTACACCAATGAAGTCCGCCTGCGCGGACTGTTGGATATTTGCGAGATTTATAATAGTTAGAAACTAGATATTATGGCAATGGCTGCTAACAAAATTAGAATTGCTAAAGATAAAGCGGAGTTAGTCAAATCCTTAACTTTATCGGATAACAACACTGGCCCTTTCCAGACTTACGCCGATGTCATCGCTTTCGCCGCATCCTTGGGAAAGCAGCGGAAAAAACGATCGCCTTTGGGGGAAATTTCTAAACGAGAACCGGGGGCGATAGATGTTGATATTTTTGTATCAAGGGGTTACGATATGGCGATTAAGTTAATTGCGATCGCCGAAACCAAAAATCCTCAAATTCTCTCCCATCTCGACCAACAATTGGAAGCAGAACGCTTGCAAATTTTTGAAGAATATGCTAATGGCGGACTGGAAATTTTACGAGAAGAGTTGCGGGGTGCGGCGGATTATACCGATCGCCTGTTGTTGGTTTTGATTTCAGAAAGAGACAACCAACATCGGTCAAATGAAGAATTCGATTTAAGCAAGTTTTTATTTTAATAGGTTCCCCATGAAGCACATCCCAAAAGATATAATCAAGAGATGCTTAAAGGCATCTGCAAAATTTCTTGCTTACAGTTACTCAGCATTTCTTATCTGCTATTTCCTTCTCAAACTAATCTTTTGGGATAGAATAGGAATTATTGCCTTAATTAGCACCTTTATCCCCTTAATTTTCTTCCCTACTTTCCTGCTTCCCATCATCGGATTGTTAATTATCAAAAAAAGATGGTTCACTATTATTTCTGCGATCGCCAGCCTTCTCCTAATAAGTTGGCTGCACGTCAAATACTTTTCTCCCGCACCCATCAACATCACAGATTCGCAGCCCAGGATCAAAGTTTTATCCCATAACCTCAGTTGGCATAAAACTCAGTCACCTACTTTATTTAAACTGATTCAGCAGCAAAAACCCGATATTATCTTTTTACAAGAAATCGTTAGGAAACATACCGAAAGAGCTTTCACCTGGTTAAAAGCAGACTACCCCTATCAAATTGGCACTCCCCCTGCAGGAATTCTCAGTAAATATCCAATTGTATCCAGCGAAATACTGCATTTAGCAGGCCATCCAGAAACGCAGCAGCGGGCAATTATTAAATTTAACGGACAAGAAGTAGTGATTTATAATATGCAAGCTACCGGGCCGTGGTTGAAGATGTCTAAAAAATTTGGTTTTATCAAAATTCCAGTTTACAAATATGACAAACGATCGCCTGAAATTAAAGATTTAGTGCAGCGAGTTGAGCGAGAAACTCGGCCAGTAATTGTCGCGGGGGATTTTAATATGACAGACGAAACTCAAGATTATGACAGGGTGCAGAAAGTCATGCAAGATGCTTTCCGAAAATCGGGATGGGGGTTGGGTTTTACCTGGCCTCACGGTTGGGAACTTAAGTTCTTGGTAAAAAGGTCGAATTGGAAATTAAATTATCCGGTTTTCCGGATTGATTATATTTGGTATTCAAAGCATTGGGGTGCTAAATCGAGTTCGGTGTTGGAGGCAACCGAGTCCGATCATTTGCCTGTAGGAGCCGAACTTATTTTGTTAAACGAAGCCAGATTGTGAGAATTGGTCTATACTATTAAAAGCCAGAGGCAAACCCCATGCAAATTACCCTCACCATCCCCGATCACTTAGAACAGCAGCTTCTTCAGAAAGCTAGCCAACTCAACTTGCCGATCGAAACCCTGATTTTGCAATCCCTGGGTCAACTATTTCAAGAAGACGAAGACGAGCTATCTAAAGAAGATATCCTCAACAGCCTCCGAATTGCGCTTCAGGAAGTAGAAGACGGCAAAGTTCACCCGATCGCAGAACTTTGGGATGGTATTGATGTCTGAACCACTCAGCATCCAGGTTCTGTTTGCAGATCAATTCAAGCGCCAAATCCGAACCCTCGCCAAACGCTATCGCCAAATTCAAAACGACTTGCAACCTCTCCTACAGCAGTTGCAAGCAGGCGAATGTCCAGGCGATCGCATTTCCGGTACGGGCTACACCGTATTCAAAGTAAGAGCCAAAAACAGCGACATCAGTAAAGGAAAAAGTGGAGGCTATCGCATTATTTATCAAGTCACATCAACCACTTGTTTCATCTTGCTCATCATCTATGCCAAATCTGACCAAGAAACGGTCGCCGTTGAAGAAATCAATGAGATTATCGATAGCTTCCGCAATCAGCAACAATCATAATCAAGAAATAACGTTAACTAGGATCAAAATTTAGGGATCGCGCTTTAAAATACTCCTAAATTTCAATCCCTGATTGCAGCAGCTATCAGCATAAAAACTTAGCTAAGCACCGGCGGCAATCCTACCTCTTGCGGCTGCACAAACCTGCCATTAAAACTAACAGCTTTATCCTCAAAAGTCCTCGCTTCCGCTACCGCTTGCCGCAAATGAGCTCGCTCCATATCGTCCTGAATTCCCCCCACCAAATATACAATTAACTTCGTCGCTAAATCCTTTCCAGAAACTAGCATTCGCTTTTTGTTCGGATCGTACAAAATCCCGTACCACGCAGACTCATAATTGTCCATGTGGCTAAATCCTTCATCCACATCGAATCTGCGGAGTTTGTCGAAAATAGATTTCAGGGAAAGTTTCTTTCTAAATACTAGAATTCCCAAAGCATTAGCTAAAGCAACTTGACCGACTGGACGGAACAAAAGATTTCCCTCGCCCCCTGGCTTTTCAAAACTAAATCGGCGCAATTCGGCCGTTTCTTCGCCGCTTTCAATTCTTTGATAGCTGGGTAAAGTTGCTAAATTATCGAACAATTTTTTAAACTCTTCAATTCCCTCTTTGAGTTCTTCATCTTCGGGACGCATGGGAATTAAACCTTTTCGTTCCGGCTTCCAATGGGGGAATTTGTATTCTAAATACCGTTCGGACATATCTTGCAGCGCTTGCAATGTGGTTAAGACCGTTGATTTTGCTGCGACTGTGGCGCTGTCCCAATTGACGCGGGGGTTTCTGTCATCTTGTTCTTTTAATAAGGGATGGGTGACGGCAATTTTTCGGGCTGCGATCGCAAATCCGTTGTCCTCGTTCAATAATGCTAGCTGGCCCTGACTCAGCGTTACCGCCATTAGGTTAACGTGCACAAAGATCGATCGCACGCGCCGTTGTGCTTGCTGTCGCGTTTCCCCCGCTACCGCCGCCGGGATAAACTCTATTCCGATTTTTTCGTGAGCTAATTTATACACGGTTTCGGGGTCGATTTGATACTCTTCTGCTAAATCTTCCAGAGTAATTGCAGCGCCGACAGGTTTTTTATTTTTGTTGTATCTTTGCAGGATTCCGGTTTTAATTAAACTCATTAAACCTTGAACTCCCATCAGCCGATGCTGGCCGTCTAAGGCAAAAATTGAGACTTTTTGAGAGACATTCAAAAGCCCTAAGTTCTCGTTTTTATCAAAGGATGTAAATTCAGTCGCGGATTTGGTTGCTACGCCATTTTTATCCCATTCCTCGGCTAAAGGATTGTCTACCCACGGGGGACTGACGACTACTAAAACTGCGGGGAATTTGTGCGATTTTCTGGCTGCTAAGTATTGAGTTAGGGCGGCTTGGCGCGACCAATCTAAGGGACGCTGGATAATTTCGTCAATGGTTTCGTCGTCGCGGACGATGTTATTGGTTTGGAGGTCGAATTTTTGGCGGAAAAGCGGCATCTGGGAGGCGAAACGGACGCGAGAGTCTAACCATTCTAGGGTGACTGAACCGATGTATGCTTCGCTGTTTCCCATCTGGGTTTTTTGTACGAAAATGCGACCGTCCTTTCCTAAATAATTATCTAATAAAAGTGCGATTTCCTGTCTGTCGCTATTTTCTTTTTCTAAAATTTTGCTAGCGAGGTCATCCGCTGGGTTGGTGTTCATCGGCGGTTTTTAGATAATTAGGCTATTTTTTCAAAAAATATCATATACTAAAATTTATGTCAACACTTGTTTTTAAAAAAACATTGTGAAATACTTAAATTATGCCCTACTAGACCACCGATTTTCATAAAAATTGCAAAAAGTCAATAGCTATTAATGCCTAATTTCTCTGCCCCATGCCCCATTCCCCATGCCCCATTCCCCATTCCCAATGCCCCATTCTAAAATATGTCTACTCCTTCTTTTGAATACATTTTGCCGGTAATTCGGGGCATTCAAGCGGGCCGCGAATATTACGTGTCGATGTGTCCGGTGCGTTTTTTGCCGAAATTGTTTCCCTTTGAATCTGAAGATTTGCCGCCGTCTATGCGGGCGAAACGCGCGCTTAACAAAGCTAGGATTCCCGAAATTGCTGATTATTTTGTCAAGAATCCTACAAATTATACTTGTGGGGCCATTGCTGCTTCGATTGATGCGGATATTACTTTTGAAGCAGTTGGAAATGAGGCAGAAGAACGGAAAATCGGTCGCTTGCGAGTGCCGATGGATGCTAAGTTTACTATTAATGACGGACAGCATCGACGCGCGGCTTTTGAGATGGCTTTGAGGGAAAATCCGCAGTTGGGATATGAGACGGTGGCGCTGATTTTGTTTCTCGATATTGGGTTGGAAAAATCGCAGCAGATGTTTGCTGATTTGAACGGTTTTCAAGTTCCTTTGGAGGCGTCACTCAGTCTACTTTACAACCACCGGGACGATCGCGCTTTTGTGGTGAAGGCTGTTGTTAAGCAGGTTGAGGTTTTCCGGTGTTTGACTGAGATGGAGAAGGGGAGTTTGAACGGGCGATCGCACAAATTATTTACGCTGAGTGCGATCGATCGTGCTATCGTGGCTTTGCTGTCTAATATTCACCGCAGCGAACAAGCAAAACCCTCTGCTTCTCGCACCAAAAAAGAACAGAAAGAGGAAGAACTTGCTCAAAAAATACAACTGGCGGTTAGTTATTGGAATGCGGTTAGCAGTTTTATTCCAGATTGGCAATTAGTTCTGCACAAGCAAGTTGCTGCGGGGGAAATGCGCCGGGATTGCGTGCACTGTCACAGTGTTGTGCTTGAGAGTTTGGGGGAAGTTGGGGCGGCTTTGCGATCGGTTTTTCCTGAGAGTTGGGAGGAACGTTTGAGCCTTTTGCAGCAGGTTGATTGGTCGATTTATAATCCTGATTGGGAGGGTGGGATTTTGTTGAAAGGGGGGATTTCTAAGTCGAGGGCGAGTGTTAGTTGGATGACTGATTATTTGAAAAATTGGTTGGGTTTGGAAACCGCAGATACAGCACAGCAGCGCCCAAATGCCTCCAAAAACTAGGCTAATTAAAATAGCGTCTGAATGGTTCTGCAAGAATGCCCAAAATTTGGTCTAGCTGAGTAATGAAATATTCAGTCAAATCAATTTTTAACAACTGATTTTCTAGAATTAGGAATTTCCAGTTTGTACCTGTTGAAACTGCTCCATAAATCCCAGATTGTTCTTGCCCTTTGCGGGCATTAAATATTTGAGCTGCTGCCATCTGAGCCGCACACTGTCCCAATCCTATTCTAATATCGTTGTCTTTGGCTTCCACTAATGTCAAGACTGGGGCTGTAACTAATGATTGATTGCTCGACGCACTGAGGAGAAAGTCACAAGCCCCGGTTAATCCTTTGCTCTCTTCTACGTTAAATGTGTTGCCGGAAAAGTAGCCAATTTTGTTGTTGAAAGTGCGCCGTATTTCGAGTAAAATGGGGGTAATGATTAATTCCGATCGAGCTTTTTCGGTGCTGATACTTGAGGCTAAGTCTAAAGCTTCGTCTAGAGTTTCTTTGAGGCGTTCTGAAGGTGCGATCGGGGTAATTTGGCTGAATAAGTGGGGAATGTCTTCAACGGTTAGATCCAGGGTTGAGACGGCTTGGTCGATCGTTTTGAAGTCGCTGTAGGACATATTTAGTTTGCGGATGGAATGGATTTGAGAACCGCAGATGCCCGCGGACAGTGATATAATTATCACCTGTCTAGGCTATAAAATCACTTTTTAATCGGTTGATACTGCTTAAATTGTCTAGTTTCTGCATTATCGTTTTGCCTTGGGGCGCTTAACCCTCTGTTGACAATAGTGTAAAAGTTCAGGTCGGATTGTATTTAATCCTAGCGGGAGGACAAAATGACTACAGGAGAAAAGTCCGAAAATAAAAATCTAGCGTATTATCGACAACATTTTGCCGCTCTTAATGTCAGTAATACACGCCAACGTGGTCAAGCTAATCATAAGCCAATATTACTATTATCAATCATCGATCTAATTGCTCAAGGAATAATTAGGGAGAATCGAATTTATGTTTCAGACGACTTAATTCAAACCTTTAATAAATATTGGGATATCTTAGGTTCTGAATCTCACAATCGTGGTTTGCACTATCCATTTTGGCATTTGGAAGGCGATGGTTTCTGGCATAAAACATTAAAGTCTGGATTTAATGGTTCAAAACCTAAAACAACTAACAAGCTAAGAGAAGCTGTAGAATACGGTAGTTGGGATAATGAACTATTCGATTTACTTCAAGACCAAAATTCGCGATCGGAATTAATAGATACACTGATTGCGACATGGTTTTCATTAAATAGGGACGATATTGGAGATATTTTACAAGTTAATCAAGACTTTGAAAAAGTTACTCAGACAGAAAGAGAACTATCAGACTCAGCAGTAATACATGACGCAGAACCGAAATTTTATTTAACCAAATCTGCTGTTAGAAATGCTTTTTTCAGGAAAGCAGTAGTACATACATATGATTACAAGTGTGCATTTTGTCGATTGAAAGTCATCAGAAATCTCACTCAAACTATTGTAGATGGCTCACATATTAAGCCGTTTTCAAAGTTTTATGATAATCAAATTAATAATGGGATATCATTGTGTAAAAATCATCATTGGGCTTTTGACCAGGGTTGGTTTGCTATAGATGATAATTACAGAATTATCGTCGCTGATAACTTAGAAGAGGAATCCCCCAATGCCAGATGTATGAAAGATTTTCATAGTGAAACTATTCTCCTGCCGGCTTCAGACCAAGATTTACCAAGACTTGAATCGCTAGAATGGCATCGGCTGAATGTATTTAGAGCTTAATTAAGTAACTGAGGTTAAAGACATGACAGAAACAATGCAAATACCACTTTTTCCACCCCGTAGTGTTAGTGAGTTAGTGGCAGAAATCGAAAAATTAAGTAAAGAAATTAAAGAGTTATATTGTTTAGATGATATACCTTGGGTTTTAGGATATTCCGGCGGAAAAGACAGCACTACGGTAGTGCAGCTTATCTGGTATGCGATAGCAGAATTGCCACCTGAAAAAAGAACAAAAAAAATCTATGTAATCACAACAGATACACTTGTAGAAAACCCGATCGTTTCTACTTGGGTACGTCAGTCATTAAAACAGATGAAGTCTGCTGCTATAGAGCAACAGCTACCAATAGAACCTTATATGCTTTATCCAGATGTCAAAGATACTTTCTGGGTAAACTTGATGGGAAAAGGCTACCCAGCACCGAGACATGGATTTCGCTGGTGTACTGAACGCCTGAAAATCCTTCCTTCTAATCGGTTTGTTCGTGATATGGTGAGAATCAATGGAGAAGTAATTCTTATATTGGGTACTCGCAAAGCTGAAAGCATTAAACGCGCGGTTTCAATGGAGAAACATGAAATAGGTCGCATGAGTGACCGTCTAAATAATAATTCTAGTTCCATTAAATCTCTGCTTTATCAGAGTCCTAGTCTGCCTAATTCCCTAATTTATAGTCCGATAGAAGATTGGCGAACTGATGAAGTGTGGATTTATCTGAATCAGTGGCCTAATCCTTGGGAAAATAGCAACAAAGATTTATTTACCATGTATCGAGGTGCAACAGCAGACAATGAATGTCCTTTAGTTGTCGATACTTCTACCCCTAGCTGCGGCAGTTCTCGCTTTGGCTGCTGGGTTTGCACAATGGTAAGCCAAGATAAATCTATGGAGGCAATGATTCAAAACGATGAAGAAAAAGAATGGATGCAGCCTCTCCTCGATATTCGCAACGAATTAGACATTAAAAACGATCGCCCAAAAAGAGACTTCCGACGCATTTACGGTAGAGTAGAACTGTTTGAACGCAACATGGGCGACGACACAACCTCCGTCGAACCCATCCCAGGGCCCTACACCAAATTCTGGCGAGAACACTGGCTGAGACGAGTCTTGGAAGCACAAACCCAAATCCGCAAAACCGCACCCCTAGAAATGCGCGACATCACCTTAATTACCCCAGAAGAACTTAGCGAAATCCGCCGCATTTGGCTGGAAGAAAAGCACGAATTCGACGACAGTTTGCCCCGGATTTACGAAGAAGTCACGGGCGAACCTTTTGAAGATTCCCGTCCCGCCGCCGAAAGAAAACTCCTCGGTAGCGATGAATGGACTGCGATCGAAGAGATTTGCAGCGAGGACAAAATGCACCTCGAATTGATGGCAAAACTCCTTGATACAGAACGCCAATACTACACGAAGCCCCGCCGTACAGGCATTTACGCCGATTTAGACAAATGCTTTGAAACCAGTTCGCGATCGAAGGAAGAAGCGATTGGCAACGCCCACTATCAACGCAATTTAAAAAAAGCGGTGGAAGATATTAAAGCAAATCCGACGGAAAACATTCAGCAATTCAAAGATGCGATCGCCCAAACCAACAGTTCCGCCAAAAACGATACCGTTGATATTGCCAAACTTAAAGAAGAACTCGAAAGCAACAGCAATCAAAGCAGACAGCTATCTTGGGCGGACATTAAATTTTCACCGCCCAATTCAGGAGAGGAAAAACCTAGCGATTAGCACGCGCTAGCCTGCGGTTAAACCCAAACTTGTTGACAGCCACCCCGCCGAGCGATCGGATACAATAGGCTGTCAACTAACCTCATTATTACCCAACCCTCATCGTTGAAATTACAAAATTTTTACGACCATGATTAATCCTAATATTCCCCATCAGGAGCTTACATACAGCATCATCGGCTGTGCAATGAGAGTACACCGGAGGACGCAAAAAGGTTTAAGAGAAAAACATTACCAAAGAGCCTTTGATGCAGAAATGATAGAATCCGGTTTAACAACAGAAATGGAGTATCCCAGACAAATTTACGACGGTGAAGTTTGGATGGGAATCCTCTATCTAGACCATTGGGTGAATGAAGGTATTGTAGTAGAGGATAAAGCCGTAAATTATCCAATGACCGATAAAGATAAAGCTCAAATAATAGCTTACGTAGCAGCTACAGGAGCGCAAGTAGGTTTATTTATAAACTTTGGACGCAGCAAATTAGAATATCACCGCATCCTCCCACCAAAATCTGTACAAGGTTGGCAGAAACACATTCAACCATACTTGTGGACGCCGAAAACAAGTGGCAGGGGTTGGACAAGAGGAAGTTCAGGAACCTATGAAGAAACAGATGCCGAACTCCCCTTACCTTCCAGCATTAGACCCCAGAACCAGGAGGAAGATTCAACCGAAGTGATTGATTGGTAGCAAGGGGGGGAAATATTAGCAACGGATTTTGTAAAGGATGTAACGGATGATTAGTGGGTGATTACCAAATCCGCTGCTAATCGCCCCCCACCAACCACCCATCCGTTAAATCCGCTGCTAACCACCACCCCACCAACCACCCATCCGTTAAATCCGCTACCAAATCCCTTGCCAATAACCGCCGCCCACCAACCACCCATCCGTTAAATCCGCTACAAAATCCGTTGCTAACCGCCCCCCCCACCAACCAACAACATCTACATCTACAATGCAATTCCTCGAACTCGTCCTCAAAAACTTCGGCCCCTATGCAGGCACCCAAACCATCAATCTCCGCCCCGAAAAAGACGGAAATCCCTGCCCAGTCATTTTATTTGGCGGCATGAATGGCGGCGGCAAAACCACCCTCATGGACGCCATTCGCCTCGCCCTCTACGGTGGCCGCGCCCAATGTTCCACCAGAGGCAATTTAAGCTACAGCGACTTTCTCAATCAATGCGTCAACCGCCACACTCCCCCATTAGAAGATACCCGCGTCGAACTAACATTTGAACAAGTCCAAGACGACAAATTAACTCAATTCAAAATAGTTAGATACTGGAAAAAATTAGATATCAAAGACACCTTAAGTATTCTCATATACAGCGAGATTGTCAGCGATTGGTGGTCGGACAAAGCAATTACTAACACCTGGGACGAATACATCGAAACCCTTTTGCCCGTCGGAATATCCAACCTATTTTTGTTTGACGGCGAACAAGTAAAAGAACTCGCCGAACTCGAAACACCGCCAGAGTTTGTCGTCGGGGCGATTAAATCTCTTTTAGGTTTAGAATTAGCAGAACGCCTCGCCGTCGATTTAGAAATATTAGCCGGCCGCAAGCGGAAAGAAATTGCTGGCAAAAAAGACTTGGCTGCTTTAGAGAAAATCGAACAAACTTTCAAGAAAATTACTGATGAAATAGACTCAGCTAAGCAAGAACAAGCCAGCTTTAAAAACGAATTAGATAAAGCTCAAAAAAATCAGCAACAAGCATCAGAAAAGTTTATTTATGAAGGCGGGAAAATTGCCGCCGATCGCAGTCAGCTAGACAGCAAGCTAAACGACTACAGAAATCAGGCAGACAAAAGCCGTCAAGCCATGATGGAATTGGCGTCAAATACGCTACCACTCGCCCTAATTTCGCCCTTGCTAAGTGAAGCAAAAATTCAAGCAGAAACAGAAGCCAGCCAGCAGCAAGCAAAGATTGCCCAAAATGTTATCAAACAAAGAAGCGATCGCCTCCTCAACTATATCGCGGAAATCTCGTTAAATCCCCAACAGCTAGATAAAATTCAAGAGTTCATCCGCCAAGAAAACCAAGAACTCGAACAGCAAGCCGGAACAGATGCCCCGCCCTGGATGAACGCCGACAACAACAGCATCCAGCAACTAGAAAACCTCCTTAGCTACCAAATCAAAGCCCAGCAAATTCTAGCCCGCGACCAAATAGAAGAAATCAAAAGCATCGAAGCAGAAATCGACTTTACAGACAGACAACTCGCAGCCGCCGCTTCCCCCGAAGCCTACGAAAAACTAGAAGATGAGGTCAGGAAAGCCCAAAAAGCAGTCGCTATCGCAGCCGCAGCCTTGGAATCAGCCAACCGCCGCGTCGATGAATTAGAGAGAGAATTAGCCAAAAACCAAAAAGAACTAGAAAACTACAGCAGCGAATACATCACGATCAGAAACAGCCAACACGTCATCGCTTCGATCGCTAAAGCCCAAGCTACCCTGAAACTCTTTAAAGAAAAACTAACTCTCAAAAAACTCAACAAACTGGAAATAGAAATTACCGACTGTTTCCGCTACCTGTTGCACAAAACCGACCTCGTGCACAGAGTTGCGATCGACACTCAAACATTTAGCCTCTCCATTTACGATCCAGAAGGCAAACCGGTACCCAAACACCGACTTTCAGCCGGGGAAAAACAATTGCTGGCGATCGCCTTTTTGTGGGGATTGGCTAGAGTATCCGGGAGACAATTGCCAGTGGCGATCGACACTCCCTTGGGCCGCCTCGACTCCTCCCACAGAAACAACCTAGTCGAACGCTATTTCCCCTCAGCCAGCCACCAAGTCATCCTGCTTTCTACCGACACGGAAATTAGCAAAGTAGAATACGAAAAACTCCTAGAATTAGAGGCGATCGCCCACAGCTACCTCCTCAAATACGACTCCGCAAAACACCAAACCACCGTCGAAAAAGGTTACTTCTGGGAATAAAAATTCGCGCTAAAAAATAGCCGCAACCCCCTTGACTTTGCTGGGGAGTTGCGGTAGTATATATAGCATAATGGGATGGTTGCGAAAATTTTATTTTTGCCACCATCCCATTATTAAGGATAAATCCTACTACAATCACAATACCAAAAAACAACCTTTTTATCAAGTCGCGCCGTGTAAAAAAATGTTAATTATTTCCAGTTATCTAGAGGCTTTGCTTCCCCAACATTAACACTTTTTACAATATACCAAACACTCTCAAACTCATGGAACCACCACTCGATCGCATCCGCCTATCCCAAACAGGCAAAGACCAACTATCCAAACTGAAACGATCGACAAAAATCGATCAGTGGAATATTTTATGCAGGTGGGGATTTTGCCGATCGCTCGCCGAACCCAGCATCCCATCCCCAGTACCAATTCCCAGCGACAGCAACGTCGAATTAAGCTGGGATGTCTTCGGTGGCGACATGGCCGATATCTTGATAATGGCCCTCAAGCAGCGCTGTTATCAAGACAATTTAGGCACAGAAAAAGAAACTCTAGCCAAACAATTTCGCCTGCACTTGCACCGAGGGATTGGTTATTTGGCAGGCGATCCGAATATTAAGAAAATCGAAGACTTGGTGGCGATCGCTATATTGCCTGAAAAATTAAGAAATTAACTGACTGTTGACTTCTTGCCCCTTCTTTCTTCTTCCTTCAACAGCGGGAAAAAATGACCGACTGGCCCTTGACCTTCCCCAATATCCAAAGCATATTTGAGAGCATTAGTCACATAATCCTTAGCCAATGTCACCGCCGTAAATAAATCTTTACCTAATGCTAAATTAGCGGCGATCGCAGCACTCAAAGTACACCCAGTCCCGTGAGTATTCCCAGTATCAACATTTTCAGTCTTCAACACATCCAACCGCGTACCATCAAACCAAACATCAATCCCCCGCAAATCCCCCTTCATCCCGCCGCCTTTCACCAAAACCGCCTTCGCCCCTAAACTGTGAATTCTCTCCGCAGCCGATCGCATATCGTCAACAGAATCAACCTCCAAACCGCTCAAAATAGTCGCCTCAAACCGATTCGGAGTCACGACAGCAGCCATTGGAATCAAAATATCCTGCAAAAATGCGATCGCCCCCTCGTCAATCAATCGATCGCCCGATCGTGAAACCATCACCGGATCGACAACCAAATTCCCTATTCCCAAAGCCTCAACCTGTGAAGCCACCGCCACCATAATTTCTCGGTTCAACAGCATCCCAGTCTTCATAGCATCCACCCCAATATCCCCAACCACCGCCTCAATTTGAGCCGCCACAGCCTCAGCAGACAAAGCATCAACTCGCATCACCCCCAAAGTATTTTGAGCCGTCACGCAAGTCAAAGCACTCGTACCGTGCACGCAGTGAAACGCAAAAGTCCGCAAATCCGCCTGAATTCCCGCCCCGCCGCCACTATCCGAACCCGCCACAGTCAAAGCCACAGGAATCTTCGATTTCATCATCTTTTTTCAACTGCAGATAAACACAGACACATCCCAATAATATCTGGGTTCATCGTGGCACGGGCGTCCCGCCTGTGCTTCCGAAGGGGTTAAACTTCCCAAACAAAATTAGCTATGATTAAACCAAATGTAAAGAATTATTGCAAACAACTGTGAAACTCACCCGAATCGACCTCAACTCTTGGATCTTCCACATCGCCGGTCAAACCATCCTCGTAGATCCCTGGCTGGTCGATCCCCTCGTATTTTACGGTCAACCCTGGCTGTTCACCGCCTACCACAACACCCCCGTCGCCTTCACTCCCAGCACCTTACCGCCGATCGACCTGATCCTGATTTCCCAAGGATTAGACGACCACTGCCACAGACCAACACTCGAACAGATCGATCGCACAATTCCCGCGATCGCCTCACCCACCGCCGCCAAAGTCCTCAGAAGTTTAGGCTACACCAATATCACATCTTTAGCAAATTGGCAAGAATTTAATTATCAAGAAAAGTTACAAATAACCGCCGTACCCGGAGCCGAAGTCCAGCCCGGACAAGAAGAAAACGGCTATTTGCTCAAAGACTTAACCAGCGGCGAGACACTTTATTACGAACCGCACCTGCCGCCATTAGACAAAGTTAAACAGAAAATAGACACAGTAGACGTAGCCATCGCCCCAGTCATCGGTCAAATCTTCCCATTCCTCGGACAAGTCATCATCGGCCCTTCGGAAGCCCTGAAGCTTGCCCAAACCGTAAAACCTCGGTTTTTCGTGCCGACAGCGGCGGGAGACATCCGAGCCACAGGCATTTTACCAATGTTAGTGCGATCGGTCGGCAGCATCCCCGAATTTCGCGATTTACTAGCAAAATCCGCACTCTCCACCCAACTCCTCGAACCCGAACCAGGCCAAACCCTAGAAATTTTAGATTTTAGATTTTAGATTTTCGATTGGAGATGTTCGATTGGAGATTTTCGCTTTTCTAGATTGGAGATTTTCGATTTTTTAGATTGGAGATTGGAGATTGGAGATTCAATCCAAAATCCAAAATCCAAAATCTAAAATCTAAAATCTAAAATCATCTTGGCGGGCGACGGTTGCGTAAAAACTCAGGAATATCCAATCCCAAATCCTGCGGCGGTTTCGTTTTCGGATCGGGCGTCTGTTGAGCAGGAGTCGCCGGTACAGTTGCAGCCCGCCAAGGAGCATTAACATTTTGCGTCCGCCCCGGAGCCGGAGGCGACGGAACTTCTCCCGAAAAACCAGTAGCGATCACAGTAATCTTAATTTCGCCCTGAAGCCGCTCGTCAATCACCGCTCCAAAAATAATATTGGCATTCGGATCGACAACCTCGTAAATCGTCTCAGCCGCCGCATTCACCTCGTGCAGCGTCATGTCAGTACCGCCAGTGATGTTAAACACCACACCTCTAGCGCCCTCAATAGACGAAGCTTCCAGCAGAGGCGAAGAAATAGCCTGCATCGCAGCCTCCCTAGCCCGCGACTTGCCAGAACCCACGCCGATGCCCATCAAAGCCGAACCCGCATCCGCCATTACTGCCCGCACGTCAGCAAAGTCAACATTCACCAAACCGGGAATAGTAATAATGTCAGAAATACCCTGAACCCCTTGGCGCAGGATATCGTCAGCAACTCGGAAAGCTTCTTGCACCGGCATTTGTTCCGAAATCACAGACAGCAGCTTGTCGTTAGGAATTACGATCAGCGTATCCACCCGGGTTTGCAAAGCGGCAATCCCTTCCTCAGCTTGGCTGGTGCGCCGCCGTCCCTCAAACGTGAAAGGCCGCGTCACTATGCCTACAGTCAAAGCGCCCATTTCCTTAGCGACCTCAGCCACGATCGGAGCCGCGCCCGTACCCGTACCGCCGCCCATGCCGGCCGTGATAAACACCAAATCCGCATGATTCAGAGCATTAGCAACCTCGTCGCGAGATTCCTCCGCAGCCTTTTGGCCGATCGCCGGATTGCCCCCCGCGCCCAAACCGCGCGTCAACTTCTGTCCGACTTGCAAGCGTTTCGGAGCATTTGAGAGAACCAGAGCTTGGGAATCTGTATTCACGCACCAAAACTCGACACCAGAAACCTCGCTAGCAATCATCCGGTTAACGGCGTTGCCCCCACCACCGCCGACGCCAATTACTTTGATTTTGGCGGCACTGCTGGGCATTATGTCTTTGGGATTGACCATAGGATCGATATCAATACTATCTACATTTACATAACCAGACTTGCGTCTAAAGGGATTGGCGGAATCTGCAGCCACCGGAAAATTTTTTACTTCTTCCGAAGGGGGACTGTCTTGATCAGACCCCTGTCTATTATTAAGCTTCATTAGAGTCGGGGATAGTAGATTACAGCTTGTTAACTAAACGCCAATTCACAATCAACTATAGGCTAAGTTGCGCGAAAAACTAACACTGCTAGATGCTTAATGTTAGCCAATCTCGGATTTGGTCGGCCTCGCTAGCCCGTACCTCCCTCATACCCCATCAACGCGCTTGTGCAGGAGGCACTTGTAGGCAAGGCAGAAGGAAAAAAAAGGGCTAGTATCCCTTCCCCAATCGCTATGGAAAGAAAAATCTGATTGTTTTTTCCAGACGCGGAGGGGTATCAAAAAACTCTCCTTATTTCAAGCCCTGCGTATTGATCCTGATGGCGAAAAATTCTACAGTCCGATCGATCCCTTCTACCTTCTGTTGACAGAGGATCAATTCTGGGCGCGAGTAGGTGCGGGAGTGGAACTCTCCAAACTGGGGGGGAGTTCTGGCAAATGGACGATCGGCGAAGCAGGATTTTTCAAGTCAATGTAGGCTATTTTGCTTGAATCTAGCTGTTTTGGCAATTGTCGCATTCGGTCTAAAACCTTAAGTTGCTCCGCAGTCGTGGAACTGTACGGCCCTAAGTGTACGGTACCGATCTCTGTTTTCAAGATCAAGTTGTTCGGGTCTTGCCAATTAATCTCAAACACTTTCACAGTCAAGCCGCTGAGTCCTTGGTAAAACTGCGGCCAAGAGGCGCGATACTGTTCCAAAGGCCCGATGACTTTTAAAGTTGGCAAAGAACGCTGAGGCTGCGTTCCTTGAGCGCTGCCGGGCCCGATCGAACTATTCTGCGAGCGCACAGCAGTATAGCTCTCCGACGGCATCCAACCTCCGCGAGCGTCCAGCCACCCCACTTTTTCCTTGTCGCTGTTCGATCTCAACACCGCAGTAGGCTGAGCTACCGCCACCGGCAGCCGTTCTGCCACTTCTACAGTCAAACTCGGCGGAAACAAGTTACGAGTCACCTTCGCTTTGGCGATCGGCCCCGTTGACTCCAGTTTTTGGGCCAGCGCCTGCGGTTGAATCCCCCACAGCGACTGCGGGTAAGACAGCGGCACCAAAGACCGCACCGCCTTGTCCGAGAGCCAGTGATTGCCCTCCACCTTCACTTGTTCCGATCGGGCAATCAACCAAGCCGGCTGCGCAATCCACCAGAGCAAACCCCCTGCCATTGAGCTCGCTGCCAACATTTGCCACACCACAGCCACCACTCGACCGCGACGAAGCCGCCGCAACTCTTGGCGCCTGCGCCCTAACTCTGTTTGAGAAACCGCTCCAAAACTAGCCATCTACCTCTTGACAATTTAATAATTAAGGATTAGCACAAATTCAAAACTTTTTAAGCTCTCTCCTGCAGCCCCGTTCTCCCCTACCATTTAACCAGATCCCCGCAAATTTACCCTGACTCCTGCCAAGATCAGTAATATCACTGATCTCCCTATGTAATTAAAAGTTATTAATTAATAATTAACAATTCCAGCGCCGGGAAAGCCGCTTAGCAAACAAAGGTTCTTTGGGTATTTAGGGCCTTACCCCACAGGGCAAAAGGTTACAAATCCCACTAAACTCAAGCAAAGAAAGTTTAGACTTTCGATTAGCTTGTTTAACTTTTATTCGGCTTCAATTGTGATCCCACTTGAATTAGACAGATTCTATAAAGCCTGCAACCCGAGCAAAACCCTTGTTGCGGGAGACCCAGGAGATTATCAATACTACATAGATTTTGGTTCCGTGCGCGGCGGCAAAATCATTGAATCTTTACAGCGAACCATTACCCGCATCTCCCCCAACGAGCCAACCTGTCAGTTATTTACAGGGCATATCGGGTGTGGCAAATCTACGGAATTGTTTCGACTGAAAGCTGAGCTAGAGCAAGAGGGTTTTTGCGTCGTCTACTTCGAGTCTTCCCAAGACTTAGACATGGGTGATGTAGATATCAGCGATATTTTGCTGAGCATTGCGCGCCAAGTTAGCGAAACTATGGAATTAGCTAAAATCAAACTCAGACCGAGCTATTTTACAAATCTGTTTGCAGAAGTGGCAGAATTTTTGCAGACTCCCATAGATTTGTCAGCGGAAGCCGAGTTATCTGTAGGCATTGCTAGAGTTACTGCTAAAACTAAAGACTCTCCCAAACTGCGATCGCAACTCAGGCAATATCTCGAACCCCGCACCAACAGCATCTTGCAGTCCATCAACGAAGAACTCCTCAACAGAGCTAACGCCGAACTCAAGCAGCAAGGGAAAAAAGGGCTCGCAGTCATCGTTGACAATCTCGATCGCCTCGACGCCTCCCTCAAACCCAGCGGACGCACCCAGCCAGAATACCTGTTTTTAGACCGCGGCGAACAGTTAAAAAAACTCAATTGCCATGTCGTCTACACGATTCCCTTGACTTTGATTTTTTCCAACGACTTCGGCCGCCTCGCCAGTCGATTTGGAGTCAAGCCCAAGGTGATGCCGATGGTACCCGTGCAAATGCGATCGGGCGACGACCACAAGGAAGGAATGGCACTGCTGCGGCAGCTAGTATTAGCTAGAGCTTTCCCCGCAGTTGCTCCCCATCAACGCATCGATTTGATTTCCCAGGTCTTTGACTCTCCCGAAACTTTAGACCGGCTTTGCCGGATTAGCGGCGGTCACGTTCGCAATCTACTGATGCTTTTGTATAGCTGTTTGCAGCACGAAGACCCTCCCTTCTCTCGCGAATGTCTCGAAAGCGTCATTCAAGAATATCGCGATGACCTTTTGGGAGCCATCAATGACATGGAATGGGAATTGCTGTTTCAAGTCGTCAACCGACAAAGTGTAACTGGCGAAGAAGAGTCTCAAATCTTGTTGCGAAGTATGTTTGTCTTTGAATACCGCGATCAAGAAGGTCGCTGGTTTGGCATCAATCCAGCCCTAGCAGAAACCAGAAAATATAAGGAGTTGCAGCAGCGTATTGAGCCAAAATAGTTGGAATTTTTGAGATTGCTTCGCGACTCTAAGAACCCTTAGCCACGAGTGACTTAGAAACTCTTTAACTTAACATTCACCGCTCAAAACTCCGAACTCCTAAAATCCAATAGAGAAATCAGCCAGCGGCAAAAACCGCTGGCTGATTTCTGTTGAATGCTAGCTATATGCCACGAATTTTATTGTCGCGTAAAACTTTGCCGCCACCAAGGACTTGCCCCAGTCTCAACTCTCATATCTGCAATGCCAGACCCCCTATTTCTGTTTTTACCTGTTGAGCTTATTTCAACTAATCCCATCCCAGACGACATTTTTCTGCTGTTGTACTAAATGCCTGCTACAGATAGCTCGGAGCTGTTTACTAATAGCTAGTCGTCGGTATTATCATAGCTTGAGCCGTTAGCTATTTATAGCCTGCCGTCATTTATCTGTAGCTGAGTAAAAAATTTCTTAGACGGGCTTAAATTTTTATTGTGAAGTCTCGCATTCTCTGAGATTGAGAGGTATGATATCTTTACATTGGCTCTAATAACTATGTAAGTATTGATAGGACAACAAGTACGGAAAACTACGTATTTATACAGAGATAAAGCGTCAGACAGAGACGGCTATGTCTAAGTAGATACGCTTTCATTCACGATTGGCGAGCGTTACGGTAATAGATTTATGCAAAAGAGGTGCACGCATGACCGATCTAATTAAGGTACAAGAAACTGCCAACTACAACGAGCGCTCGCTCAAAACTCTGGTAAGATCCATCACAATGTCTCAACACCAATTCTCGCTAATTTTGGTGCGCTGCAACTACGAGCAGTTGCGGCAGCAAATAGCGCAGCGGCTGCGAGAAGTGTCCCCAGTTCCAATTCAAGATTTCGTCCTGCCAGCTTCAGTTAAAACCCTCTACACTAGCCTGCTGGCAAGCACTTTTCAGGAGGGGTTTTCCCCTGTAGGTTCGGCCTCGGCTTTGATGGTATTCGGTTTAGAAACAGTAGTAGCGATCGACGAACTGATGGCCTCTACCAATCAAGTGCGAGACGAATTCCGCAAAAATTTTTCCTGCCCGGTAATTTTGTGGGTAACAGATGACATCGTGACCAAAATGATTCGTCTGGCCCCGGATTTCAAAAGTTGGGCCGCCGCCACAATTAAATTTGAAATGGCCGTTGACGAATTAATTAATTTCCTTGCTAGGCGGGCCGATACTATATTTAAGGTAGGCGAACTCAATCAAGAAGTCGGAAGCAGCAACGTCGGCGCGCTGGCTAGTTTTGGAACCTGGGAAACGCAGTGCGAAAAACGCGCCCAAGAGCGCGAAATTAGCTCCGGAGAAAGCTTTCTCACTTTTCACTCTCAACCCCAAAACGCACGACAATCAGATCTCCGCTCGTATTCGCCCTTGAGTCCGGGCAATACCCTCGATTTGGCGATCGGCTCTTTGCCACGCCGAGAACTAGAATTAGCTTTAAGAGATTTACAAAATCGCGGTGAAGAATTAGAACCCGCCCTCAAAGCCAGCCTGCAATTCGTTCTCGGTCGAGATTACTATGTCAGCGACCAAACCGAAACTGCCTTAATTCACTACCAAGAAAGTTTAGCCTTTTGGCAGCAGCAAACCGGCAACTGGGAACTCGCAAACTCGGAAGATTCCGAAAACCCAGAAACCTTCTCTTCCTTGTCGAATCCTGTCCCTAACATTTTATATTTAGAGAGAGAAGGCATAGTGCTGTTTCACATAGCCCTGTGTCATCGGTTGCAAGCAGCCAGAAATCCGGTAGCCAACCGCCAGCACTGGGAACAAGCTTGGATTAGCCTCGAACAATCTAGAAACGCTTTCTCCCTTGCCTCACGCCCTGAATTGGTAGCTGAGGTGACAGCACACCTCGGAGAAGTGCTGCAGCGCCTGAAAGCTTGGGGAGAGTTGCAAGCATTAGCTGAAAATTCTTTGCAGTTGCACTTCACTTACGGTACTCCCAGCCAACTAGCTCAAGATTACGGCTTTTTGGCTGAAGTTGCCCTGCAACAGTCGAGGTGGAGTCAAGCCCGCCAGCTAGCCGAGTTGGCTTTGGCAATTTTGGATCAAACGCCTAACGATTTGAGATTGCTGATTGAAGATTTGAGATTGGGGTTTGAGGGAAATTATCCAGAAATTGTGGGCACTAACGAGTCAAGTAACGATCCCAAATCTAAAATCCAACATCCCAAATCTGACAGAAGTTCGTATCTTTTACTGCTAGCCCGAAGTTTGCGGCAGCTAGACCAGTGGGAAGCGGCGGTTCATTCATTGGAGTTGGCTCAAGCTCAAAGCGAGCCGAAGTACGACCCCCGACTTTACATCGATATTTTGACGGAACTGCAAGCGGTTTATTTCGAGCAGGGAGAGTATCTCAAAGCGTTTCGGATTAAAAAAACCCAGCGGTCGATCGAATATCAATACGGATTTAGAGCTTTTATCGGAGCCAGCCAATTGCAGCAGCAGCGACAAGCCGTCAATCCTTCGGGTCCATCAGCTCAAAATCAAGCCGCAATCGCAGCGGAAATGACAGCTTACTCGCGGCAAACAGATATCAATAGCTTGCTAGAAAGAATTAGCAGGGACGACCATAAATTAACTATTATTCACGGGCCCAGCGGAGTCGGGAAAAGTTCTCTAGTCAATGCCGGCTTAGTACCAGCTTTGAAAAATATTACTCCGGGCGCGCGCGATACATTGCCCGTAGTAGTCAAAGTTTACACTGATTGGCTGGTGGAGTTAGAAAATGCTTTGAACAGCGCACTGTACGACAAACAAGCCGAAGAGGAAAGTAAATTAATCTCCAAAGGACTACAGAAAATCCATAAAAGAAGTTGCTCGGTTATTCCTGCTCGCAGCTCGGAAGTCTCTTCTTTTATTATAGAGCAGTTGCGCGAAAATGCCACAAATAATTTGTTGACTGTGCTGATTTTCGATCAATTTGAAGAGTTTTTCTTTGTTTCGACTTCAGTGGCACAAAGACAACTTTTTTATAATTTTTTGCGCTTGTTTTTGAATTTGCCTTATGTCAAAATAATTCTGTGCTTGCGCGAAGATTATTTGCACTACTTACTAGATTGCGATCGCTTTCCAAATCTTGACGCTATTAACAATAATATTCTCGACAAAAGCATCCGCTACCAACTCCGCAGTTTTTCTATCAAAGATGCGCGGGCTGTCATCGGACACTTAACAGAACGGGCGGAATTTTATTTAGAGCCGGCACTGATCGATGCCTTCGTAGAAGATTTAGCAGACGAATTGCAAGAAGTGCGACCGATCGAATTGCAGGTAGTGGGAGCGCAACTTCAAGAAGAAGGTATTACCAGCCTAGCCCAATACCAGCAATTGGGCGACAATCCCAAAGCGGAATTAGTGAAGCGATCGCTCGAAAGAGTCATCTCTGACTGCGGGCCCGTTAACGAAGACGCAGCTTGGAAAATCTTGTTTTCCCTGACAGATGAAAGAGGCGTTCGGCTGATAAAAACCAAACACGAACTCTCGTTAGTTACAGGTCAGCAGCCAGCCGATGCCCGCGAAACCGAATTGTCGGCGATCGGCAGAAATCGAATTTCCCTACAGCGACAGTTCGCAAAAGACCCAGAAATCCGACAAAAGAAAACCGACAACCTCGACTTAATTTTAGACATTTTAGTCGGTCACGGTTTGCTATTTCTGCTGCGGGAAGCCCCAGAAGACCGCTATCAATTGGTACACGACTATTTAGTGCGACCGATCCGCCAAAGATTCGGCTTAGAAGCCAGACTGCACAAAGCAGAAGCGGATAAAAACATGAGTCAAGCACAGCTCTACCGAGCCAATACTTTTCTCAAACAACTGCTGGGATTAGCAGTGATCGGCGTCATGCTGCTGACGAGTTCCACCATCGCCGCCGTCAACTTTTGGTGGCGGGCCGTGGGTCAAAAACAGCTAGCTGTCGCTCAAACTCAGCGAGCCGAAATTAGTACCCTCACAGCAGCTTCTGAAGCACTTTATTTCTCAAACAACAAATTTGACGCGATGATGGAAAGTTTGAGAGCTGGTAAAAAGTGGAGACACATCGAACACTCCCAAGAAATGTATACTCTCAAAGACACCGAAATTCTAATTTCTGCTGCGCTCCAGCAGGCTGTTTATGGAGTCAAAGAACGCAACCGCTTGGAGGGACACGGCGATGTAGTTTGGGGTCTTAGTTTCAGTCCAGACGGCGAAACAATAGCTTCTTCCAGCGTAGATAAAACCGTCAAACTTTGGCGGCGCGACGGCAGTTTGCTGGCAACTTTCAAAGGTCACACTAACAGCGTCTCCTCTGTCGCGTTCAGTCCCGACAACAAAACCATAGCCTCGGCAAGTTTAGATAAAACTGTCAAAATTTGGCAAACAGACGGCAGTTTGCTAGCAACTTTCAAAGGGCATACTAATAGCGTTACCAGCGTTGCTTTTAGCCCTGACGGTCAAACGATCGCCAGTGCATCTACAGACAAAACAATCAAACTTTGGAAAACCGACGGGACGCTGCTGCGAACGATCGAACAATTTGCTTCCGTAAATTGGCTCAGCTTCAGCCGCGACGGCCAAATAATCGCTGTGGCGAGCGATGACGGTAGTGTGAAACTGTGGAGTTCTGACGGTAAGTTAATCGCTAATTTGTGGCACAGCGACAACAGACAACCCTCGAAAATTTACACCGTCAGTTTCTCCCCCGACGGTGAAACGATCGCCAGTGCAGGTGAAGACAAAACGGTGAAAATCTGGAGCATCGCTGCACTAAAACACCCAGCAACAGAAAATTCAACACAAGCAAATAAGGGCGAACTGCTAACAACTTTGCGGGGACACAGCAAATGGGTATTTGGTGTCAGTTTCTCCCCCGACGGTCAAACACTTGCTTCTGGAAGTGCAGACGGGACTGTCAAACTCTGGAGTCTTGCTGGTGTTGGCGACAAACGCCCAACCGATGCTAGCAACATTAAACCGGAGAGTCGCTTGCTGAGAACTTTTGAGGGACACGCCGATCGGGTTACTCAGGTGACTTTTAGCCCGGAAGGCAAAACCCTAGCTTCGGCAAGTTTTGACAAAACTGTCAGGCTGTGGCGGCTCGATGACGTGCCGCTCAAAACCCTCGACGGACACCAAAACCGGGTGCAAAGCGTTACTTTCAGCCCCGACGGCCAAAGGCTGGCTTCTGCTTCTACGGACAAAACTATCAAACTCTGGAGCCGCACGGGAGTTTTGCTGGAAACCTTGGAAGGACACACTCAGAGAGTGGCCAGCGTCAGTTTCAGCCCCGACGGCCAGTTACTTGCTTCTGGGAGTTACGACAAAACGGTGAAAGTCTGGAGTTTGAAAGAAGATGGCATGAGTAATATTCTGCCTTGTCCTTCGGCTCCGCTGTTCCCGTGTTCGCCTTCTGTGCTGTTGACTCTCGACGGCCACGCCGACAGCGTGATGAGCGTGAGTTTTAGCCCCGACAGCGAGATTCTCGCTTCGGCGAGCAAGGACAAGACTGTGAAACTGTGGACGAGAAACGGCAGGTTGATTAAAACTTTGACGGGACACACAGGCTGGGTGACAGGGGTGACTTTCAGTCCCGACGGCTCGATGCTGGCTTCTGCAAGCGATGACGGTACTGTCAAACTCTGGAATCGGGACGGTCGTTTGCTGAGAACTTTTGAAGGAGCTCACAACAGTTTTGTGTTGGGGGTTGCTTTTAGCCCTGACGGCAAAATGCTGGCTTCGGCGGGTTACGACAATTCGGTGAAATTGTGGAAGGTGGACGGGACTTTGGTGGCGACGCTGCTGAAGGGTTCTAGCGACAGCGTGACTAGCGTTGCTTTTAGCCCGGATGGTTTGTTGGTTGCTTCGGGCAGTTACGATCATAAGGTGAAACTGTGGAGCCGCAGCGGGACTTTGCTGAAAACTTTGACGGGTCACAAGGATAGCGTGATGAGCGTGAGTTTTAGCCCGGATGGGAAGGTTCTGGCTTCTGCAGGCCGGGATAATCGGGTGATTTTGTGGAATTTGGATCTTGATGATTTGCTGGTGAGGGGCTGCGATTGGGTGGGGGATTATCTGAGAACTAATCCTAATGTGAGCGATCGCGATCGGCGTCTCTGTGAGGGGGTGGGGGCAAAACCAAATCGATTTTAGATTTTCGATTTTAGATTTTCGATTGGGGAATTCAGTCGATTTTCGATTTTCGATTTTAGATTTTCGATTGGGGGATTCACTCGATTTTCGATTTTCGATTTTAGATTTTCGATTGGGGGATTCAGTCGATTTTCGATTTTCGATGTTACTCACCCCCTTGAGGAGCTCAATCGCTAATTTCTCCCCCCTTCCCCCTCTCTCCCTCTCCGCCTCCCCCCCTCTCCCCCTCCCCCTTTCTCAAAAACTATTTTTTCCTTCCCCTTGGTCTCGGCTTCCTGTAAAGTAAATAATTGTAAAGAAATATGAGTTTTCTCTTATCCTTTGGTTAACACCGCCAGCTAGCATTCACAATTAAGACCCGGATTACAAGTTCCTATGTCACAGCTTTTCCCGCGAAAATTTCTAGCCTTTGCTGCCGCATTTTTTCTGGCTTTGTCGGTGTGGACGATCGCACCTGCTGCCCGCGCTTTCAACAATCCCGATTTGTTGCCGTCAACTCAGACGCCGATCATTGATTTAGCTAAAGCCCTCACGGATATTGAAGAAGAGAGTTTGGCAAAAAATTTAAAGGCTTTTGAAGCCGAAACCGGCTGGAAACTGCGAGTGCTGACTCAGTACGATCGCACGCCCGGTTTAGCTGTCAAAAGTTATTGGGGACTAGATAACAAGAGTGTGTTGCTAGTTGCTGACCCCCGAGGGGGAAATTTGCTCAATTTTAATGTGGGCGATTCGCTGTATCCGCTGCTGCCCCGCACTTTTTGGGTGGAACTGCAAACCCGCTACGGTAATCAATTTTTTGTGCGGGACAATGGCGAAGATCGAGCGATTATTGAATCTTTGGAGTCGATCGAAGGCTGTTTGCGTCAGGGCGGGTGCCGCGTGGTTCCGGGTTTGCCGAGGGAACAGTGGGTTCTGACGTTAATTACGTCGGTGGTTGGCGGCGTCATCTGCGGGTTTGCTGCTCAGCCTCGGAAGCCGGGACAGGTTGTGGCTTGGCAGTGGGCGCTGATTTTTTCGCCGCTGTGGGGTATTCTGTTTTTCGCTTTCGGACTTGGGCCGGTGGTGACTAGGACTTCTGACTGGTTGCCAGTGGTTCGGAATGTGTCCGGTTTTGCGATCGGAGCTTTGGTGGCATTCCTAACTCCGGTGCTGGGCAAATCTTCTTCGTCGTCGGAAACTTAGTTGTCACTTATCAGTTGCCAGTTGCCAGTCAACAGTCAACTGACAAGTGACAACAGTCAACAGTCAACGAATTGACTAAAAGCTGGTAAGCTGATACCTGACAACTCAGAGGCGACAGCTATCCAACAAATGGAATGGCACGTAAGCGATGCCCAGAGTCTGGGATTAATCGATAACGAAATTGGCGACCACGGTTTTTCAGCGGCGGAGTACGAAATAGTCCGCCGCGTGATTTATGCGACTGCTGATTTTGAGTACAAGTCTTTAATTAGTTTTTCCGATCAGGCTTTGCAAGCCGGGGCGGCGGCTTTGGCTGCTCGGACTACGATCGTGGTAGATGTGCCGATGGTGCAGGTGGGCATTACGCCCCTGATCCAAAGTACCTTTGCGAATCCGGTTTACTGTTCGATGGAGGCTTTGACACGCCCACAAAAGGAAAGGACGCGGGCGGCTTGGGGGATTGAAACTTTGGCAAGACGCTATCCTGAGGGGATTTTTGTGGTGGGCCAGGCTCAAACTGCTTTGTCGGCGATCGTAGATTTGATTGAATCTGAGGAAATTCGACCGGCTTTGGTGATTGGAACTCCTTCTGGGTTTGTGGGGGTTGACGTGGCTAAGTCGCGGCTGCACGATTCTATGGTTCCTCACATTCGGATTGAGGGCCGCAAGGGCTCTGCGGTGGTGGCTGTGGCTATTGTTAACGGGCTGGTGGATTTGGCTTGGCAGGCTTACGGGCAAGAGGGGAACAGTTGATGATTTTGTGTGCTGCTGGCGCGGATGGGTGGGTGTAAAAAATCGGGTGGTGAGAAAGTGGCTGAATCTGTCTCTGAGCAAGGCTTTGATTGCCACTTTCAGGCATCAATAAGTCCCTAATTGAAGAGTGAATGAGCCAACAGCGCGGCTTGAGTTCGATCGCGCAAATTTAACCTACTCAAAATATTCGTTACATAGTTCTTTACCGTGTTTTCCGACAAAAATAAGGTTTGAGCAATCTCTCGGTTGTTCGCGCCTGAAGCTATTAAACGCAACACTTCTAATTCTCTGGGCGTGAGTTGCTCTAATTCAGGCGGAGAAACAACCGTCGGATTGGTTGCAGCATGAGTCATCAGGGCTTTCTCAAATAATCCCGGGCCGAGTTGCGTGTGTCCTTTATAAACAGCGCGAATCGCTAACGCAAGTTCCTCGGGTTCGGTATCTTTGAGCAAGTAGCCTTTTGCACCCAGCCGCATTGCTTGGCTGACATATTCATCGTCATCAAATGTGGTTAAAACCAGCACTTTTGTATCGGGATAAGATTGGGCGATCGCCCCGGTTGCTGCTACGCCATCCATCACTGGCATCCGAATATCCATCAGCACAATGTCGGGCTGTAGGATGGGAATTTGTGCGATCGCCTCCTGTCCGTTTTCAGCTTCACCAATTACCTGCATATCAGAATAGCATTCCAGGATACTCTTGATTCCCCGGCGAATAATATGCCGATCGTCCACTAGCAAAATCCGAATCATATAACAATCCTCGCATCAATTAGCGTCGGGCAAACCGCACTGCATTATCATTTCTTCAGTCTCTTAGAGAGGGACAAAAGTTTGTATAGACGCGGTTGAAACCGCTGGTTTCTATATGTTTTGAGAAGGCAAAGAAACCGAAATCCGGCAACCGTTTCCAGACTTGCTGTAAATCGCAAATTGACCGCCTGCCGCGGCCACTCGTTCCCGCATTCCCTGGAGTCCGAATCCAGTGGTATTTTGTGCAGGATCGAAGCCTTTGCCGTTGTCAGCAATCGACAAATAAATCTGTCCTGCGTGTTGCTGCAACCCAACTGTCACCATTGTTGCATCAGCGTGTTTGTGAATATTTGTGAGCGATTCTTGCACAATTCTGTAAAGTGTTGTATTGATTTCCTGAGATAGCAGAACTGGTAAGCGAATCGAGTTGGAAACTTCGATCGCAGTCATGCGCTGAAAGTCTTGGAGAAGTTTGTCGATCGCACTTTCGAGCGACAATCCTTGCAAAGGATTCGATCGCAACACCGAAACAGATTTGCGAATTTCTAACAAAGCTTCCGATCCGAGTTGTTTCGCCTGTTTCAGAAACTCCAGCGATTTCTCATCCTCCGATTTCCAGAACAATAGGGCATTATTGAGCTGAATCGTTTGAGCCGCGAGGGTGTGTCCGAGTCCGTCATGGATTTCGCGGGCAATCCGATTGCGTTCCTGCAAAGTTGCCTGGTCTTCAATTCGCAGCGCATAGTGGCGCAGTTGTTCGTGAGTTAGGGCTAATTTATCGTGAGCGATTTCTAATTGCTCTCGGCTTTGACGTTCCGCAATCAACGCATTAATTAACAATAAAGCGAACACTAATGTTAAGCCAAATAATAACACATTGCTGAATCGCCATTCCCAAACAGTTGCCCGAAATTTATCAGGTAAAATTGGTTTTGATAACAACAGCGAACTATAGGAAAGCAGGGCTAAACTTAAGACAATCACCTGCCCCGGCTGACGGAAAATCATACAACTACGCATCAGCAGCACGAGAAAAAGCAAAAAGCTCGATCGGCTCGATAACCCTTCGCGGACAATTGGCAGCAAAATCAAGCCAAATTCTAGGGCTGTAAATAAAACTTTTCTACCTAACCGAACGGTTGGCAAACGCAACCCTAGCGCGCCAAAAAGTGCGATCGCGCCAACCCGTAACAGCAGCGACCAGAGCGACTGAAACGGATGCAGCACTTCCATCAAGGCTGCCGTCGCCAGCAGCAGCCACTCCAAATAAAGCAACAAACGAAAGGACGGATAGGTCAAGCGAATCATAGAACTTTTCCCCATCAAAACCTGGAGCGATTCAAGGAAGGTCGCTGACCTAATTGTAGAAGGTATCTTGGAATCAAAAAACACGTTACCCCCTTATGTTCAGAAGGAAGTTCGGCAACGCGCAGTGAATCGGGATTTAACGGATGAATGTTGAGGGAATTGGTCATTGAGCAATTCTCCCAATCTCCCATTCTCCCACTCTCCCGCTCTCCCGCTCTTCCCGCGCTCCCCTTTTGCCATAACAGACAAGTTATGTGTAGCAGCTTAGCGAATCTGCCAACGATCGCGCTAGAGCCTTTTCGGCTGATTTTGGCATTTGGGACTAGGAAAAAAGTCACAACCGCAAAGTGCTTTTTGACTGGTCAAGTTAGGAATCTTGGGTCATGCGCTGGCTGATTTTAGCCTATAAGATTTGGTGGTGAAGGTTAATTAGAGGCAGTAAATCATGAAAAGAACAACGATCGCACCAGCATTTCTCCTCGTCGGTGCACTTTTGGTAGGCGGTTTGTCTGCTTGTACGCAATCCAATGCTTCCGAACCTACCCTACCTGAGACGACGGCGGCCAATCCAGTAAGTTCCGACCAAGCGAAGGTCGATTCTGCTTCCTCCCAAGCTGCTCAACCTGTCGCGGCGACTGCAACTCCAAGTTCAGCGCAACCGAAAGCAACGGATGCAGAACGCGCACAGAAACGCGAGGAACTTCGCAAACAAGTCGAAGCGGTGTTGACGCCCGAGCAGGTACAACAGTTAGAAACTAAAGTCAAGGGAGGTGAAAAAATGCGGAAAGCTTTGTCCGAGCTAAATCTCACCGCCGAACAAAAAACAAAAATTAAAGAGATTCTCAAGACTGCTTATCCTCGGGGGCAAAAGCAGTCTCAAACAAACTCGCAATAACGTTCTGATTGGGCAAATTGCAGGGCGAAACTGATACAGGACTTGCGCGGGTTCTCCGACTTATTCCACAAGAAAATTGATGTGTTGTGGAACAGGCATCTTGCCTGTTCTTGAGAATGATAAATGATACAAGATGTTAGTTACAACTGAGATGTTGCTCACCTTTTGCACCATTGTTAATCAGCCTTTTACGAACAGGAAAGATGCCTGTGAAGCGATAAAATTCATCTCCTGTAGAACAGGCATCTTGCCTGTTTATGAGAAGAGTGCAAGATGTTAGTTACAAAAGAGGTTTGTGATGATCGAGGAAATTATTAGTGAAAGTCGGAATGGCACTCGCCCTAAAGTTTCTGACGAAAATCTGAAGCTGAACGAGCAACCGACGCACAACGTAGAAATTGTTAGTGAAACTCCAAAAGACGCTCTCCGTGAAGTTTTTCAGGAAGCTCCAACATTGCCGGAGAGCGAACCGGCGGAAAGTGTTGCAGCCAAACCACCGACGGAAAAGGTGCTGGCGAAAGGGCGGATTGCGCTGTTTCTGCTGGGGTTGCTGCTGGTGGGTGGGTTGGGATTTTTGGTTTGGGTGCGATCGACTGCTCCTAAAGCGGAAAAACCGAGCCGCAGTGGCAGACTGCAAGTGACTCCGGTGACAGTGGCAACAGTAACGAAAAAAACGGTTCCGATACAGTTGCAAGCGATCGGCAACGTGCAATCGAGTTCTACTGTCTCGGTGACACCACAAGCTAGCGGGCGGATTACAGGAGTTTATTTCAAGAAAGGACAAGAAGTTAAGAAAGGACAACTGCTGTTTTCGATCGACGATCGCTCTCAAACTGCCTCGATCCAGCAAGCTCAAGGAATCGTAGCAAAAAGCCAAGCACAGGTGCAACAAGCCACAGCCAACCTTTCTAAAGACCGAGGAGTTGTCGAACAAGCCAGAGCAACCCTGGACAAAGACCGAGGAATTGTCGAGCAAGCCAAAGCGACCCTGGAAAAAGACCGAGGAATTGTCCAGCAAGCCAGAATGACTCTGGCTAAAGACAAAGGAGTCGTCGAACAAGCCAGAATGACTCTGGAAAAAGACCAAGGCGCAGTCAAGCAAGCGATCGCCACCTTGACCAAAGATCGAGCTCAAGCCCAATATGCCGAAGCACAAAGTCAACGGTACGCAGCTCTCTACCAGCAAGGAGTAATCAGTCAAGATCAAGCCCAACAATACGCTACCAGCAGCCGAGCCGCTGCGGCAACGGTCGATCTTGACCAGCAAGCGATCGCCAATGCTGAGACGGCGGTGAAGAGCGATCGCATCGGGATTGCCAATGCTGAGGCAGCCGTCAAAAGTGATGAAGTGGCGATCGCCAATGCTGAGACGGCGGTAAAAAGCGATCTAGTGGGGATTGAGAATGCTGAGACGGCGGTGAAAAGCGATTTAGTGGGGATTGAGAATGCTCGGGCTGTCGTGGAGGGCGATCGGGCTGCGATCGAGGGTTCTCAAGCTGGGTTGAGTGCAGACGGCGGTGCCTTGAAAAATGCTCAGGTGCAATCATCCTATACCAAGGTCTATGCGCCGATCGACGGGCGTGCCGGAAATGTGCTGGTGACAGAAGGCAATGTGGTGCAAGCAAGCACCGACAAACCCTTGGTGACAATCTCCACAATTAATCCCATTCAAGTTGCCTTTTCCGTTCCTGAATCCAACCTTCCAGACATCCAAAAATATGCGGACAACGGCAAGTTGAAAGTTGATGTCACCTTTGCCGGAAACAATCGTCCGATATCGGGAACCTTGTCATTTGTGAACAATACGGTTGACAATGCCACTGGTTCAATTCAACTGATTGGCGACTTTAATAACGCAGATGGCAAACTTTTTCCCGGTCAATTTGTTAACACAACTCTAACATTAAGTCAACAACCAAATGCGATTGTTGTTCCCTCACAAGCTGTACAGACAGGGCCGAACGGACAATTCGTGTTTGTCGCCCAAGAAGACGATACAGTGGAAAATGTGCCTGTAGTTGTCAGCAATACAATCAACGGCTTAACTGTGATTCAAAAAGGTCTGGATGCGGGTGATGAAGTTGTCACCGACGGACAAGCAAATCTGGTTGATGGTAGCAAGATTCGCATTAAAACCGCAGCGGATGCTAAAGATAATTCAGATAATACTAAAGGCAATAATAATTCAGACACATCTGGAGCCAAAGAAACAGGTGTAAAATCTGGCGGCGACTCTAATTCATCGGGAAATAAGTCATGGAAATCGCGCAAAAATCCCTAGGGCGAGCGATTTTATATTTGGATTATCGAAAGTTATTTTGCAGACAAAAGTAATCTCAAACCCCTGCAATTGCTTCACTTCGTTTCGTTATTGCCAGATCGCGAAGTCGAAGGTTAAATAGTCAACCATCATTCAGTTTTGCGACTGACAGTCAACAGTCAACAGTCAACAGTCAACAGTCAACAGTCAACAGTCATTCCGGTAAAACCGGAATTGATATAATGAATCTCTCAGAACCGTTTATTCGCCGTCCAATTATGACCACCTTGGTGATGGTGGCAATTCTGATTTTTGGTTGGATGAGTTATCGCTTACTGCCGATTAGCGATTTGCCAAACGTCGATTATCCCACGATTCAAGTCAGCGCTTCCCGGCCCGGCGCTAGCCCGGAAACGATGGCTGCATCGGTGGCGCGCCCGCTAGAAAAGCAATTTTCCAGCATTGCTGGACTCGATACGCTAACCTCAACGAGTACCAGCGGCAAAACTCAAATTACGCTTCAGTTCAATCTCAGCCACAATATTGACGATGCGGCGCAAGATGTGGAATCGGCAATTTCCTCGGCCTCGGGCCAAATGCCTAACGATTTGCCAAATCCGCCGACTTACAGCAAAGTCAATCCCGCCGACGGGCCAATTCTTTACCTTTATCTCACTTCCCCAACGCTTCCGCTTTCTGAGGTTGATAAATACGCACAAACCTATCTAGCGCAAAAGCTTTCGACAATCGCGGGTGTGGCGCAAGTGCAGATTTACGGTTCTCAAAAATATGCTGCTAGAATTCAACTCGATCCCCAACAGTTAGCAACGCGGCAAATTGGCATCGATCAAGTGCAAACTGCGATCGAACAAGGAAACGTCAACTTACCCACAGGAAGCCTTTCCGGCAGCCATAAAAACTTTACGGTGCAAACAAACGGACAGCTTCAGGATGCAGCAGCATTCCGCCGTTTAATTGTGACGTACAAAAATGGACAGCCTGTTTATCTCGAACAATTAGGACGAGTGGTTGACAGCGTAGAAAATACTCAACTTGCTAGTTGGTATAACAACGATCGCGCAATTATCCTCACGATTCAAAGACAGCCGGGCACAAATACTGTAGAAGTTGTAGAGACGATTCAAAAATTACTGCCCAACTTAAAAACTCAGATTCCGAGTTCGATCGAACTTGGGGTGATGTACGATGCGTCTCAATCAATTCGCGATTCCGTTGACGACGTTCGGTTTACCCTCGTTTTGACGATCGCCCTAGTTATCTTAGTAATATTCTTATTTTTACGCAATCTGTCTGCAACAGTAATTCCCAGTTTAGCGCTGCCGGTTTCGCTGATCGCAACCTTTGGGGTGATGCACTTATTCAACTACTCGCTAGATAACTTGTCGATGATGGCACTGACGCTATCCGTCGGCTTTGTAGTCGATGATGCGATCGTCATGCTCGAAAACATCGTCCGCCACATAGAAGAAGGAGAAAGCCCGCGAGAAGCGGCGCTAAACGGGTCTAGGGAAATCGGCTTTACGATTTTATCGATGACGCTTTCCTTGGTAGCGGTGTTTATTCCGATGTTATTTATGAGCGAGTTGTTGGGGCGCTTGTTTCATGAATTTGCAGTGACGATTGCAGTTTCAATTTTGGTTTCAGGCTTTGTATCTTTGAGCCTGACACCGATGTTGTGCAGCCGTTTTTTGCGTCCGGTAAATCACGCTAATCAAAGCCGGCTTTATCGAGCTTCAGAGTATGTATTCGAGGTCTTTTTGAGTTTGTACGATTGGAGCCTCAAGAAAGTTTTAAAATATCACCGCACCACGATGATTTTGTCATTCGCAATGGTGTTTGTCACAGTTGGACTATTTATCGCGGTTCCCAAAGGCTTTATTCCCAGCCAAGATACCGGACAAATCACGGGCATTACTCAAGCTGCACAAGATGCCTCTTTCGATGAATTAGTTCGCCACCAGCAAGCCGTTGTCAGGGCGATTCGCCAAGATCCAAATGTCGAAGCAGTTAACTCGAATATCGGGGCAGGAGCGAGTGCAAATGGCGGCGGGGCGGCAGTTGCTGGAAATTCGGGAAGCTTGTTTATTCGGCTGAAACCGCGCTCGCAGCGGCAGATGGGAGCCGATGAAATTGTGCAGAATTTGCGATCGCAACTAGCAGAGATTCCCGGCATTCAAGTCTTCTTGCAAAATCCTCCGGCAATCCCGCTGGGCACTCAACAAAGCACTGGATTGTATCAACTCGCGCTGCAAAGTTCTGACGTTTTACCACTGCGGCAATACGTCCCGCAACTGGTTGACAAAATGAAAGCAATGCCAGAAATTCAGGATGTTAACAGCGATTTACAGATGACTTCTCAAATCAAAATTGATATCGATCGCGACAAAGCCTCAGCATTAGGAATTACAGCTCAACAAATCGAAAACACCTTGAGAAATGCCTACGGCGCTTACCAAGTTTCCACGATTTACGGTGCGAGCAACGAGTATCAAGTTATTTTGGAACTAGAACCAAAGTATCAAAAAGATCCCAATGCTTTGATGCAGCTTTACATCGCTACAGCGGGAAGTAATTCGAGTGATGATTCTGGCGGTCAAACACAAGTACCGCTAGCTACGTTTGCCAAAATCACTCCGGGAATTGCACCGTTAATTGTCAACCACGTCGGTAGGATGAATGCTGCGACCATTTCCTACAACCTCGCTCCTGGGGTGGCGCTGGGAACGGCAAATAGTGCGATCGACAAAATCGTGAAATCGGTAATTCCTGACAGCATTTCTACCAATTATAAGGGCGCGAGCCAAGTATTTCAAAGTTCGCTGCCGAGTTTGGGTATCCTGTTGGCGATCGCAATTCTCGTCATCTATTTGATTCTCGGTATTTTGTACGAAGATTTCATCCATCCAATTACAATTCTGTCGGGATTGCCTTCGGCGGGATTTGGCGCATTATTGACGCTGATGTTGTTTGGCGTTGAACTCAACGTTTATTCATTCATCGGCATCATCTTGCTGGTAGGGATTGTTAAGAAAAACGGCATTATGATGGTGGATTTTGCGATCGAAGCCCAGCGCAACGATGGCAAAAAACCAGCCGAAGCAATCTATCAAGCGTGTTTAGTGCGCTTTCGACCGATTATGATGACCACAATGGCGGCACTAATGGGAACATTGCCGATCGCCCTAGGAGTTGGTGCGGGTTCGGAGTCTCGCCGCCCATTAGGAATTGCGGTTGTCGGCGGACTTTTGTTTTCACAAGTTTTGACACTGTATCTCACGCCCGTATTTTACATCTACATGGAATCGTGGCGGAAAAAGCTCAATGAGGTGAAGTTTCGGCAAGTTTTTTCATTTAAATGAGGACGGTAAAATAACCTTTATAAAATATTCGTAGGGTGCGTCGCCTGCGATAAATCCCCAACTAAATATGGACACTCGAGCGGGCGACGCACCTGTCTCATCGTGAGTAATCGTAGGGTGCGTCGCCTGCGATCGATCCCCAACTAAAGAGACAAGATTGCATAAGTCTTTGATTGATACATAAACCGCAGATGTCAAGCAGATAAACACAGATAAACGCAGATATTTTTAGGATAGTAAACCTGGTATAAGGTGCGTCGCCATAAGGTTATCGATATTTGGTTAAGTATTTTCGAGGGCGACACACCCTACAACTTCTTCCCTCTTCCTTCTTCCCTTTTCCTTCTTCCTTCTTCCTTCTTCCTTCTTCCTTCTTCCTTCTTCCTTCTTCCTTCTTCCTTCTTCCTTCTTCCTTCATAATTATGAACCTTTCAGAAATTTTTATCCGCCGCCCCGTGATGACCGCACTGGTCACAATCGGCATCTTAATCTTCGGTTTGATGAGTTATTTTCTGCTACCAATTAGCGCCTTGCCTCACGTTGAATATCCCTTTGTAAGTGTCTCTGCTAGCTTACCGGGTGCCACCCCCGAAACAATGTCATCCTCAGTTGCCGCGCCGCTAGAAAGACAGTTCACTGAAATAGCTGGCCTCAATTCGTTTAACTCCACCAGTTCCACCGGTAGCGCGAACATTTCCCTACAATTCGACTTCAGCCGCAGTGTGAATTCTGCTGCTAAAGACGTACAAGCTGCGATCGCCGCCGCTGCAGGTTCATTGCCATCTGGAATGCCCAAACCGCCAACCTACCGGAAAGTTAACCCTTCTGTTGCGCCGGTTCTCTACCTTTATTTGTACTCAAAAACCCTGCCAATTGCAGAAGTGGATGAAGCCGCAGAAGTGACGATCGCACAACCCATTTCTGCGATCGACGGTGTGGCGCAAGTGCAGGTTTACGGGCAGAAACAATATGCAGTGCGGATTCAACTCGATCCGCGAGAATTGACCTCAAGGGGAATCGGATTAGATCAAGTTAGAACCGCTGTTACGCAAGGAAATGTAAACTTGCCAACCGGAAGCCTTTCTGGCGATAACAAAAGCTATTTAATTCAGGTAAACGGTCAATTGAACCGTGCAGCAGAATATCGATCGCTGATCGTTGCTTACAAAAATGGCGCAGCAGTGCGGCTGCAAGATTTAGGAAACGTGATTGACGACGTGCAGAATAACAAAGTCTTGAATTTGTACACCGATAAAAATGTTACAAATCAACCTGCAATCTTGCTGGCAGTGCAGCCTCAACCCGATGGGAATACTGTCGAAATCGTCGATTCGATCGTGCAAATGTTACCCGCACTCAAACAACAAATTCCCCAATCGATCGAAATGGGAATTATGTACGATCGTTCTCAATCAATTCGGGCTTCTGTAGATGATGTGAAGTTCTCCTTAGTTTTGTCGGTGTGTCTGGTTGTCTTAGTAATTTTTCTATTTTTGCGGAACCTCACAGCGACGCTAATTCCGAGTTTAGCTTTGCCTGTGGCGATTATCGGTACGTTTGCGGTGATGTATCAGTTGGGATACTCCTTAGATAACCTGTCTCTGATGGCGCTGACGCTTTCAGTAGGGTTTGTGGTGGATGATGCCATCGTAGTTCTCGAAAATATTGTTCGCCACCAAGAAATGGGAGAAGCACCGCTAGAAGCAGCATTAAAAGGATCGAAAGAAATTGGTTTTACCATTATTTCAATGACGCTTTCATTAGTCGCCGTGTTTATTCCGATCATGTTTATGGGCGGGTTAATCGGTCGGTTATTCCACGAATTTGCTGTGACTATTTCTGTGGCAATTTTGGTTTCGGGATTTGTTTCTCTGAGCCTCACGCCGATGTTGTGCAGTCGATTTCTCAAATCGTCCCACCAACACAAACAAAACCGCTTCTACCACCTTTCAGAGCGGGGATTCGAGCTGCTGCTGCAAGGATATGAGTGGACGCTAAAACCTGTTCTGAAATACCGTTTCGTGACGCTAATTGTTTCTGTAATTCTGCTGGGATTTACGGCTTATCTGTTCGTTTTGGTTCCAAAAGGCTTTATTCCGACTGAAGACACCGGACAACTGATGGCTAACACAAAAGGAGCGCAAGATATCTCCTTTGAAGATATGCTGCTTCACCAACAACAAATCGTTAATATCATTCGGAAAAATCCCAACATCGCAGCGTTGAACTCAACTGTAG
Source organism: Microcoleus sp. S28C3 (assembly GCF_036700785.1). Classification (NCBI taxonomy): domain Bacteria; kingdom Bacillati; phylum Cyanobacteriota; class Cyanophyceae; order Oscillatoriales; family Microcoleaceae; genus Microcoleus; species Microcoleus sp. S28C3. The sequence goes on from NZ_JAUBPO010000034.1 coordinate 49,675, forward strand.
GTGCGAGCGGGCCGAACGCATCTGCGAACAACGGACGCATTACCATTAGGCTCAAACCGCGATCGCAGCGCCGCCTCAGTGCCGACGAAATCATCCAACAACTGACTCCTAAATTGCGCGGAATTCCAGGGATTCAAGCTTTTTTACGCTCTCCTGCTGCGATTCCGATCGGCGGTCAACAAACAAATTCACAATATCAGTTTACGGTGCAAAGTTTAGACTTGCAAGCGCTGCGTCAAGCGGTGCCGGAATTGTTAGCTAAAATCAAAACGCTACCGGGATTGCGCGGTGTAGATAGCGATTTGCAACTGAGCACGCCTCAGCTTCAAGTTAAAGTCGATCGCGACAAAGCCGCAACCGTCGGCGTTAGTGCTCAACAAGTGCAAAAAACCCTCAGCGCAGCTTACGGTTCTGGACAGGTTTCGACGATTTATACCCCTAACAATCAATTTACGGTTGTGTTAGAACTAAAGCCTGAGTATCAGCGCGATCCGAGTGCTTTGTCGATGCTTTACGTGCGATCGAACACCGGACAAATGATATCGCTAAGTGCGATCGCAAATGTCACCCAAACAGTCGGCCCGCTAACCGTCAATCACCTAACCGGATTGCCCTCTGCTACAATCTCCTTTGACACTCTTCCAGGCACCTCGCTGAGTCAAGCAACCGCAGCAATCGAGAAAGTTGCAAAGGATATTTTGCCGCCGTCAGTGACAACAAGTTTCCAAGGTGCAGCACAGGTATTCAACCAATCTTTTAACGATCTAGGTTGGTTGTTGCTGGTTTCTATTCTGGTGATTTATTTAATTCTCGGCATTTTGTACGAGGATTTCATTCACCCGCTGACAATTTTGTCAGGTTTGCCGTCAGCCGGATTTGGTGCACTGTTAACGCTGGTAATCTTTCAGGTTGAACTCAATCTCTATTCGTTTATCGGGATTATTCTGCTGGTGGGAATTGTCAAGAAAAACGGTATTATGCTAGTAGATTTTGCGATCGAGAAACAGCGCCAAGAAGGCAGAAGCGCGTTTGAGGCTATTTACGAAGCCTGCATCGTCCGCTTCCGTCCGATTATGATGACAACGATGGCGGCTTTAATTGGAACTTTGCCGATCGCCCTGGGAGTTGGTAGCGGTTCCGAGTCGCGCCGCCCGTTGGGAATTGCGATCGTCGGTGGATTGCTATTTTCGCAAGTTTTAACGCTGTATCTTACTCCGGTATTTTACACTTATATGGAAGGGTGGCGAAAACGGCTAGGTCAACCAAAAATGAAGCTGTCTAAATTTTTCTGGCGTACGAAAACTAAACCTTCTAGCCCAAATTAAAAGGTGTTTGTAGCGAGGAAGTTAGTCATTAGTTATGCGGTTAATTAACCAACTTTCAAACGATCGTTGACTTTCACTGCTGCGTCTGTCGGCTAGCAAACCTTCAACTCCAATATGTTCGTCTAAATCAACCCATTCAATGGCATAACCATCTCCAAGTAGCTGCCAATTATGTCTTTCCTCCGGGGAACCGTGCAACAAACGGGGATACCAAGCTAAGGGCACGCTCAAACTGCGACCATCAACTAAGTCCACAATTACTTTTTCATCTGTCACCGTGACTTTAATTACGAGGGGTTCTGTTTCAAGTACCAAAGTAGTCATGCCAAGCCTCCAACAATATTTGGTTCGTATTCCTCTACAAGACGAGCAATCTGGTTTAATTCATGCTCTTTGAAGCCTCGATTTTTTTCTAGAGATACAGGATTCATCCAAAATTTGGCAAGTTGCCGATCGCGCTTAACATGAATGTGGGCTGGTTCGCCTCGATCGGAACTAAAAAAGATGAAACTGTATGGTCCAACCTGAAGAACCGTAGGCATTAGCTGTGATCGGAGTGAATTTTCTCCTAAGTTTAACTTGCGATCGCTCTTAAATGTTGGGTACTTTTCAAAATTAATAATCAGCGGACGATCGCCTTTTTGAACTTCTACTGTCATTATCCCGAGCGCGGTCTTTTTTCCTACCTTTCTTAATTTGCTGACTCATCTCAACAAATACATCTTTACGCAAATAAGGATAGTCGCTCACCCACACGTCGCGGCTGGGAATGTAAATATCTGAAACTTTAGCAATCCGGCCCAAATCTTCTTGATTTGACATGATTAACATTAAAGCAGCTTGGCCGGGGGCAATTCCTTGGTGGTTTTTCTGCAAGGGAGCTCGGAGTGTAGTAGTAAATCCCGTTTTGTCGCCAACTTCTAAATTAATTCGCGGTTCTAAGTTGTCAACAATTACGAGTTGTCCTTTTTGATTGACTGTTTCTTCTTGGCTTGTGACTTCATCTGTGATATAAATATCTAAAACTCGTCCTTGCCAAAAACCGCAGTATTGATATTTGCGGCATTCTGCATTCCGCAAACTCGCCCACAAAATCGGCCCCCACAGCCAATACAAACCTGCAATCAATCCGGTGATTAAAACTAGCGGCGCGACATCGGAACCGGCGAAGTTATAGACTATCAGCACGAAAACTACTGTTACCGCTGAGATTAACATTCGCCTCAAAAAATCGGGCGGTTTTCCCCAGATATATTTGTATTGCGCTCCCGTGGCGACGGCGGGAATTAGTTCTTGAAAGGTTTCGCGGGTTAAGGGAATTAGCATAGGAAGTTCGGCAACAGATTTTGTAACAAATCCAACGGATGTCTGTTCGGCAGGGGATTGTATAAGCGTTGTAACGGATTTAAGGGATTGATGTTGAAGTCAGAAATCAGAAGTCAGAAGTTAGAAGTTAGATTAATTCCACATTACCAAGAACTAATGACTAATGACTAATGACTAATGACTACAATATCTTTTCCAGACCGTAAACGAGCGATCGCAGTTCAAGGACTTTGCGTATAGACAGCAACACTCCGGGCATATAACAAGCTCGATCGCTCGTATCGTGTCGTAAAGTATAAACTTGACCGGCGCCGCCAAAAATTACTTCTTGGTGGGCAATTAAACCGGGTAAACGGATGCTGTGAATGCGAATCCCTTCATCGGCTAAAGAGCCCCGAGCTCCGGCTAATTTTTCGGTTTCATCCACCTCGGGGGGATTGAATGTTTTTCCCATTTCTGCTAGCATTTGGGCAGTTTGAATGGCTGTGCCGCTGGGGGCGTCGGCTTTTTGATTGTGGTGCAGCTCGATAATTTCTACGTGTTCAAAATACTGAGATGCCGTGACAGCGGCTTGTTGGAGCAAAACCATGCCGATCGAGAAATTCGGTATAATCAAACATCCAGTGCTGGCTTTTTCAGCGAATTCACCTAAGTTTTCAATTTGCTTGCTGCTCAATCCGGTAGTGCCGACTACGGGGCGAATCCCGTAAGCTATAGCCGATCGCACGTTTTCATAAACCGACTTCGGGTGCGTGAAATCTACCATTACCCCTAACTGCTTTTCCTGAGCAGCTAATACCAGCATTCCTTGCAAGTCGTCAGTGATCGGAACTTCTAGCGGGCCGCATCCGGCTAATTCCCCGGCATCGGCGTTGAGGCACTCAGGAGAGCGGTCTACAGCCCCAAATAAGGTCATGTCACTAGCATGGGCGATCGCCTTAATTACTTCACGGCCCATTTTGCCTGCTGCACCGTTAACAATCACCGGAATCGGAAGTTGATTCGCCATAATCTCAAAAATATCCTGAAAGTTTGATCGACTAAATTTTAACGCTTGTGGGAATTTGGGGAAACAAGGAATTAAAGACAGAATTTGTCGGCAAATCTTCAGAAACCCGGTTCCCATCCGAGAAATACTTTGCCAAATCGAGTTATTAGCTTAAAGAAACTCGGTTGCGGCACAAGTTCTGAAAAAATTATATTCAATCTCATATTAAGCCCAATTCTGTAAGAACAGACTTGGGCAAAGCTAATTTGCACCGACATATTTTTTTTGTGACTGCCAACTTCTCTCGAAATCTTCGATCTGTAATGTCTGTCGCAACTGGCTTCGACCTGAGTTCTCAAAACCGACGGGTCAGGATTTTGCCTGCAATGCTGGCGGGCGCGACTGTAACGCTGCTAAATATGGGAGTTAGGCAGTTGGGAGGCCTGCAAAGCTGGGAATTGGGGAGTTTTGACTCGTTAGTGCGCTTGCAGCTAGATTCCGGCCCCGATCCGCGGCTGCTGGTAGTGGCAATTTCTGAGGCCGATATTCAAGCTTTGGGGAGATTTCCGATTTCCGACAAGGCGATCGCTCAAACCTTGACAAAACTGCAAAAGTATCAGCCAAAAGTCATAGGCTTGGATTTGTACCGGGATTTGCCTCAAGCGCCGGGACACCAAGAATTGCTGGCCGCGCTGAAAGCACCGAATGTTGTGGCGATCAACCAATTGAGCGATTCAGAAAGTCCGGGAGTGCCGGCGCCTCCGGGGATACCGCCCGATCGGGTTGGTTTTAACGACTTCGTGCTCGATGCTGACGGCGTTGTACGCCGCAATTTACTTTCAGTCTCGCAAGCACAGAAGACTGCTGCTTTCTCGTTTTCTATGCAAGTGGCTTTGTTGTATCTCAAAGACAGACTGCTGCCGACAATTAGCCCGATTAATCCCAAACAAATCAACTGGGGAAAAGCAGAATTTGTGCCTTTAACTTCTGACAGCGGCGGCTATGCAAATATTGACGCCAGAGGCTACCAAATTCTGCTCAAATACCGTTCTGGCAATCATGTGGCGCGACAAGTCACTATCAGGCAGGTATTGAACGGAGAAGTTGACCCGAGTTGGATAAGGGACAAGATTGTGTTGATCGGGACGACGGCACCGAGTACCAGAGATTTGTTTTTGACCCCCTACAGCCCGGTTCAAAAGCAAAGTCCGAAAATGCCGGGGGTGCTGGTTCACGCGCAAATGCTCAGCCAAATATTGAGTGCGGTTTTGGATGGGGGATCGCTGTTTTGGGTGTGGCCGGAATGGGCGGAAATTTTGTGGAACGGTACTTGGGCGATGGTAGGCGGGGTTGTGGCTTGGCGGATTCAGCACCCTGCGAGGGCGGGATTAGTTGGGGGTGCGGCGTTGATGGGTCTGTTGGGGATTAGTTTTGGGATTTTTACTGGGGGTGGGTGGGTGCCGCTGGTGTCGCCGGCTTTGAGTTTGGTGTTGACTGGTGGGGGCGTCAGCGCTTACAGGAAGCTTTACGATGCTTTTCACGATTCTCTGACGGGTTTGCCCAACCGGGATTTGTTCGTGGATTGTCTGGGGCGGGCGATCGCCAATACTAGGGGCCGCCGCAGCTATCTGTTTGCGGTGCTGTTTTTGGATTTAGACAGGTTTAAGGTGATTAATGATTCTTTGGGTCATTTGGCGGGGGACGAACTGCTGATGTCGGTAGTGCAGCGGTTGAGGGCAAGTATTGGCTCCGGAGATACTGTGGCGCGGGTGGGGGGTGACGATTTTGCGATTTTGGTGAGGAATGTTGATGTTGGCAGTGCGGTGGATTTGGCCGATCGAATTCACCAAGCTTTAATTGTGCCTTTTGATTTGAAGGGGCAGGAGGTGTTTGTGACGGCGAGCATCGGGATTGCCCTGGGGGGCGAACCCGCTGCTACTGTGAGCGAACAGCCGGAACACTTGCTGAGGGACGCCCACACGGCGATGTACCGGGCGAAGGCTTTGGGAACGGGAAGGTATCAGGTGTTTAATGCTTCGATGCACGCTTTGGCAGTGGAGAGGTTGCAGTTGGAGACTGATTTGCGGATGGCCCTCAAGCGTCAGGAGTTTTTGCTGCACTACCAGCCTTTTGTATCTTTGGCAAGCGGGAGGATTATTGGGTTTGAGGCTTTGGTACGCTGGCAGCACCCGCTGCGGGGCTTGATTTCGCCGGTGAAGTTTATTCCGGTGGCTGAGGAAACGGGGGCAATTGTGCCGCTGGGCGACTGGGTGCTGGAGGAGGCTTGCCGGCAGTTGCGACGGTGGGAGGAAATGTTTGATTTCGATCGGCCTTTGATTATGAGTGTAAATTTATCTGGGAAGCAGTTTGCTCAGCCGGATTTGGTCGATCGCATTCAGGCTATTTTGGGGGCAACGGGTTTGAGTCCCGAGAGTTTGAAGTTGGAGATTACTGAGAGTGTGGTGATGGATGATGTGGAGTCGGCGATCGCGGTTTTGAAGCAGATGAAAGCGTTAAATGTCAACTTGGGAATTGATGATTTTGGCACTGGTTATTCGTCGTTGAGTTATTTGAGTCGGTTTCCTACGGATACTTTGAAGGTTGATAAGTCGTTTGTGGGGCGGATGGAGATCGAAAGCGAGGGGGAGAATGTGGCGATCGTGCGGACGATTGTGGCGCTGGCTCACGCTTTGGGTATGGATGTGATTGCTGAGGGTGTGGAGACGGCGGCACAATTAGCTAGGTTGAGGTCGATCGGCTGCGAATACGGTCAGGGTTATTTTTTTGCTAAACCGTTACCGAGCGAGGCTGCGACTGCTTTGATGGCTTCCGAGCCGCAGTGGTAGTTAGTTGTGGGTTATTAGTTATTAGTTATTGTACGTTAGAACTCAAATTGAAAGTCGATAGGGTTTGCAAAACAGCTCTTTAATCTGTTAGGTGGTAAAATTAGTGCTAGGTACACAAACATGAAGCTGAAAGAACTTGTCAGCCATCTGGTTATCGAGCCTCGAAAATTAACAGAGTATGCTCTTAATTTAGATAATCCAGTCGGTAGCGATAAAGCTGTAATATTTCAGCGTCGTTGAGGATTTAGCCAAGAAAACTATGAATTGCTGTTAGCACAGATTTCAGTTAAAACTCTTGATTCTGAAGCAATTTTATGACTAAATGACAAACACGGACAGCGCTATACTGTAGACTTGGAAATTCTGGGCGAACAGGGACAGCAGGGGATTGTCCGTACAGGTTGGATCGTAGAACCGAGTAGTAATGGGGCGAGACTGGTAAGACTATTCGTTCGGAGGTAAGCACGATCGTGCCAGAATTATTTGATGTAGTCGAATTGTTAGTAACATTACCTGAATCTAATTTGCACCAGGGTGTTAGAGGGGCAATTGTAGATTGTTATGATGATGGAAATTACGAGGTAGAATTTAGCGATCGATGTGGCGAAACGATAGCTTTGTGTACTCTGTCTACCGAGCAGTTTTTAGTTGTTTGGAAGTCGAAAGAAAGGCGGTGGTTGTCTGTATCTGAGCTATTAGCTGCGATGGTTGAACGTTTGTCTGATGAAAGCCAGCAACAAATTTTAGAGTTTGCGCGTTCTGTGTCTCAGAAATAGTCTGTTTTTGGCGGGGTTTTGAGAGGAATCAGATAAACTCTGTACTTGGATTTCAAGGCTGGCGATCGATTGTTGTCCGCTTGTATGTCACAATAAACAAGCAATTATTATATTTTGAGTTATCCTGTGAGTCCTACTGCCGAAGTCAGCAATAACCTGAATGCGGGCGTTCTACCAACCGTTACCGCTACTCCAGCCCGCCGCGCTGTTTTTCCCTTCACTGCAATTGTTGGCCAGGAGGAGATGAAACTGGCGCTGCTGTTGAATGTCATCGATCCCAAAATTGGCGGGGTGATGATTATGGGCGATCGAGGTACTGGTAAATCTACCACAATCCGCGCCCTCACTGATTTGCTGCCGGAAATTGAGGTGGTGGCTGACGATCCTTTTAACAGTCATCCCACCGATCCGGATTTGATGAGTGATGAGGTGCGCGATCGCACTTTATCTCAAACTGACATTAAAATCGCCCGCAAAAAAGTCCAAATGGTAGACTTGCCTCTGGGCGCTACCGAAGACCGAGTTTGCGGTACGATCGACATCGAGAAAGCTTTGTCGGAAGGTGTTAAAGCTTTTGAACCCGGCCTTTTAGCTAAAGCTAACCGCGGCATTCTTTACGTTGATGAAGTCAATTTGCTCGACGATCATTTAGTCGATGTTTTGCTCGACTCCGCCGCCAGCGGTTGGAATACTGTTGAAAGAGAAGGCATTTCGATCCGCCACCCGGCTAAGTTTATTTTAATCGGTTCCGGGAATCCAGAAGAAGGAGAATTGCGGCCGCAGTTGCTCGACAGATTCGGGATGCACGCAGAAATTCGGACTGTAAAAGACCCGAATTTAAGAGTGGAAATTGTCGAACAGCGATCGAGTTTTGACCAAAATCCGCCGGAGTTTCTCGCGAAATATCAGCACGAACAAGATGATATGCAGCAGAAGTTGGTGGAAGCTCAGGAAAGGTTGAAATCGGTAACTATCGATCGAGATTTGCGAGTAAAAATTTCCCAAGTTTGCGCAGAATTGGACGTAGACGGACTGCGGGGCGATTTGGTCACAAACCGCGCGGCGAAAGCTTTCACGGCTTTGGAATGCCGCACAGAGGTGACTGTGGACGATATTCGCCGGGTGATGACTCTGTGTTTGCGGCACCGATTGCGGAAAGACCCGCTAGAATCAATAGATTCAGGCTATAAAGTGACAAAAGTGTTCGATCGGGTATTCGGCCTAGAAACAACTGAGGGGTAATTGGTAATTGGTAATTGGTAATTGGTGGTGATGAAACATTTCCCAAATTTTTAATACCTCATTTCCCATTTCCAATTACTAATTTCTGCAATGGAAAAACGAATTTTAGGATTAGATCCGGGTTTAGCAAATCTTGGCTACGGGGCAATTTCTTGTCAAATTGTCCCCGGCAAACAAGATAAAAACAGCGTTTCCCTGATTGATTGCGGCGTCATACAAACAACGCCAAAACAGGAAATGGGACAGCGGTTAAAAACAATTTACGACGATTTGCACGAGGTAATTGAACAGATTAAACCCGATCTAGCAATTGCCGAAAAACTGTTCTTTTACAAGATGGGAAATACGATACTTGTAGCCCAAGCGCGGGGCGTTTTGACGCTAGTATTGGCGCAGTGTGGAGTGCCGCTGTTTGAGTTTACGCCGGCTCAAATTAAGCAAGCTTTGACAGGCCGCGGTAATGCGGATAAATCTGAAGTGCAAGAGGCCGTGGCGCGGGAGTTAGAGTTGGGTTATATTCCGAAACCCGACGATGCGGCGGATGCTTTGGCGGTGGCTTTGACTGGTTGGTACGATGATGATATTTGTCCGAAGAAAATACAGTTGGAAACAGGAAAAATTTGAGGCAAGATCAAATCATCGGCAAATTAAGAACAAATCCGGGCAAGACATCTTCTCCCGATAAACTTACAGGAAATTGTACAATCTCTACTTCGCGAGAAGGGCGGTAAATCTCCACTTGTTCGTCTAGAGGATTAATTAACCAACCCAAGCGTAAACCGCTGTTTAGATACTCCTGCATTTTCTCCTGAAGCGGCTGCAGCGGGTCTGGGCGCGATCGCAATTCTATGACAAAATCAGGACAGATTGGCGGAAATTTTTCTTGTTCTTCTGTTGTTAAAGCAGACCATCTTTCTAAGCTAACCCAAGCTGCATCAGGCGATCGATCGCCATTATTAGGCAAGCGAAAAATTGTGGAAGAACTAAACACTATCCCTAGCTGCGTTTGACGGTTCCACAAGCCCAACTCTGTAATTAAATAGGCTTCTCGATTGCCGCTGACTCCGCCTACTGGTGACATAATGATAATTTCTCCTTTAGCAGTCCGTTCAAATTGCCAATCTCGATTCATCTGGCACAAACGGTAAAACTGTTCGTCTGTTAGTTCGACAGTATCTAAGTTTAAAGTAACGGTTGTCATTTTTCCTAACTCCGTTTTAACGCCAATTTTTGCCAATTTTGATGAGGGCGAAGACGATGGCACCTGCTACAATTCCCCAACAAATACTCAACCCAAAAACTGCATTCACATCCATCGGATTTGCGGGGCTGGCCAGACTTTTAATTTGACTAGCATAAACGCTTGCGGCTACCCCGCTGATACCAATTCCCACACCGACGGTTCCAATTGTAACATTCAAAGTGCGATCGCTCTTAGCCCTCTCAATCTCAATAATCCCTTCAATCGTTTCGATTGCATTTTCCAACAATCTCAAACCCGCACTCAAACTCCTGTTATCCGCTTCTACTTGCCAAACATACTTCTCCTTAGCAAAATCGCTAAAACTTCTCATAAACTTGAAAGCTTCGGCATCACTTCCCATGTCCTTACCGATAGCTTCCAGCCGTCTCTTATAATTTTTGAGATTAGTTTTGATTGTATTTTCTTGCTCTTCTAATCTGCTGATATAATTAGCATAAACCGAGAATATTGTCAAGGAATTAACTAAACTTTGCTGCAATTCTTTCAGGTCAACTTTCGGCGCATTCACCTGTTCCGGCAATTTGCTAACAATGTCTTGAATTTTCCGCGAAGCATCTTTCAAGTCAGCCTTAAGTTGGCGGCTTTGAGTGTAAGCCCAAAGCACTTTATTGCGGTAGGCAAATAATCGCATTAAATGCGTATAAAGTTTAGCGACAGTCTTGCTAATATGGCGAATTGATTGACCGCTGTTGTAAGGAAACAAGCAAATTAAGACATGATAATTTTGGCTGATATTGCCCCTATCCCCAGGTGGTAGCCACAATTCGTAAAAATCAGCACCTAAAAATTTACCCTCAGCTTTTAAGTCTCTATCCCATTTAGCATTCGGGAATAGATTAAGTTTGCTGTAGCAATTTTTAGCTGTTATTAAAGCATCTTGGTCATCGGCAGTCAACTGTCCCCACACCAGCCAACTTTGACCGATGGTAGCCGGTGGATTGACGCGGGAAATTACTTGTTGTTGCAGCCATTCTAAACAGTCGATTTCTTTGGCTTCAAATTTCTGGTTCTCGTCAGTTTCTATTTTCCCTGACAAGTCAAATTGTGTCGCATAAGTATCGCCGATTTTGACGGGATAAGCATAGCCATCGAGGGGAGACTCAAATTTTGCTATTTTTGGATTGCCGAGTAACTCGATATAATCAGCAGTTTCAGTTTCAGCTTGTTTGAGTTTTTCTAGCTGCGGCGCAGAGATTTTGTCGCCATAAATTTTTTGCCAAAACTGTTGGCGGTTTTGGCTAATCTTGTCCTCATTTTGCCCGCTACCGTCTGCTAAATCGTAGATAAACAAATCAACAGTCGGGTAGATTAGCCAATTCTCGTTACTCATGGGCAAAACCGTCTGCACTTGACAATAAGATTGTATCTCGACTTGTTTGCACAGAGTCTCCAGCTTGCAAAAGTTTTCTGAGGAATTTTCCAAGCCCGCGAGGCTGGACTTTTGCCTCGATTTTATTGATAATTTCCGGCAAATTTGTCAAATCGCTGATGTCGCTAGCGGTGTTATCAGTTTCGGTGGTAGTAGTGTTGTTATTTTCAAATTCAGCATTCGGTAAAACATCTAATCCTTTGTTGCGTTGGCTGCTGTGATTCACTAACCAGACACGATTTTTTTGATAAGCCGCTAGCAGAGGAGGATGCAGTTTTGTAAGTCTTAGAATATCGGTAACCGTACAAGTTTCATCGGTTTTATTAAACTCGGATTGGACATCGGCAGGCAACGGTTCGGTTTGTTGCAATAGCGCCACAATAAAAGCTTGGAAAATCTCGTCTTGCGTGTCGTTCATAATCCTGTGATAGTAAAGGCAGCCCAATAGTAGGGATGCTGATAAGGTGGGTCTAATTCCATTGTAGCCAATGCTAGCTGATCGGTTTCCAAGGAATCGATTAAGGTAGCTTCAACTTCAGAAAGTTCGGGGCTGTTTGCGGAAATATTGTCGATTTCCCCTTGATACCAAGCCGCTAAATCCTCGCGGGTGGCTTCTCGCAGCCATTTTTGAGCATTTGCTAAAGCGACGGGCAGAGAATCGCCTGCTTCTCGCCACCGTTGGTAAAAATAAATCATTAATAACGTACTCGCACCAGATTCTATGGGCCACAGGGTACTGACGACACTGCCAACTCCGGCGCGCATAAAACCGCTAGTTAATCCTACATATTCGGCGAGAATTGTTTGTTTGTCTGTCAAGGCGGTTTCGCAGGCGGGGAGGCAGATTAATTTGTAGTTGCTGAGGTCATGTTTGATGATTTCTCGGACTGTTAATCGGTGGTTGCCGCTTAGGTATAAAGTCGATTCGAGGGGATTATCAAAATTATAGCTGCCGTGGCCGGTGAAGTGAAAAATATCGTGCGGCTGTTGCAATAATCTTTCGATTTCATCGAGGGTGGCTGCGTCTTCTTCGAGTCGGGTGGAATTGTCGAACATTCGGCAAATAATTTCCGATTCGATTTCGGCGGCGGGGAGAGGGGCGAGTCTTTTTTGTTGGCCGTTTTTCTCGGTAATTACGCTGTGGGGATTTTCGATGCTGAGGATGGTCATAGTCCCAGCATTCAAAGTCCCCCGGGAGCATCTCAATTATGCAATGAGTATAAATACTTGCAACAGTCCTATGCAAGAATTATGTAAAATGTAAAAACAC